>DATIYJ010000045.1 GCA_035517655.1 Nitrospiria bacterium
GTCGCGGCGACGGAGATCTCGATGAAGGCCTTGGGGTAGATGCCGAGCAGAAGGACGCCGCCGACGGCGGTGAACAGGACCAGGCGCATCGGGAACGTAATCGGAATCGGAGAGGCGTCCTTCGGCATGTTGATGTAGACGCGCTTGATGACGATGAGGTAGTAGTACATCGAAATGACGATGTTGATCCCGCCGATCACGACCAGCGCCACCAGCCCCTCCTTCATCGCGGCCGCGAAAACGTAGAGCTTGCCGATGAAGCCCGCGAGCGGCGGCACGCCGGCGAGCGACAGGAAGAAGATCAAGAGCGCGAAGGCGAGCAGCGGCGAGCGCCGCGAGAGGCCGTCGTAGTCCTCGAGCTGATCGCTGTTGGTCAAGTTGGAAAAGATGATCACGACTGCGAAGGCCCCGACGTTCGCGAAGAGGTAGGTCAGGAAGTAGAACAGGACCGAGTCGCCCCCCATCTTGCTCGCGGCCGCAAGGCCGATCAGCACGTTCCCGATCTGCGCGATCCCGGAATAAGCCAAAAGCCGCTTGATGTTCTTCTGCGCGATCGCCACGATGTTCCCGTAGGTCATCGAGATCGCCGAGACCGCCACGATCAACCAGATCCAGTCTTCCTTGATGTCGCCCACCGTCGCCATGAAAATGCGCAGCAGGATGGCGAAGGTGGCGGCCTTGGGCGCGATCGAGAGGAAGGCCGTCACCGGCGTCGGCGCGCCCTGGTAGATGTCGGGCACCCAGGCGTGGAAGGGCACCGCGCCGACCTTGAAGCCCAGCGCCACGAAGATGAGCAGGAAGCCGATGATCATCCCGGGCGTCAGATGGGCGTGCATCTTGGCGAAGTCCGTGAACATAATGCTGCCCGTCTCGCCGTAGATCAGGCTGATGCCGAAGGCGAGCAGCCCCGCCGCGAAGACACCCAGGATGAAATACTTGAGCCCGGCCTCGTTCGACTGCGCGTCGTCCCGGAGGTAGGCGACCAGAATATAAAATGAAAAGGTCGAGAACTCGAGCGTGATGAACATGCTCAGGAGGTCGTTCACCGAGGCCATCAGCATCATGCCCAGCGCCGCGAGCAGCCCGAGGAAATAATACTCGCCCTTGAAGTGCGGGACTTTTTTAAGATAGTCCATCGAGGCCAGGAAGACCAGTATGGTCGCGCCCAGAATGAACGCTTTAAAGAAGATCGCCAGGGGATCGACGACGTACATGTCATGGAAGAGCGTCCCGTGACGGTCCTCGATGAAATAGTCCGCGAGCAGAGCGAAGATCCCGCCCATCCCGGCGATCGAAAGCCAGGCGAGCTGAGTCTTCCCGATCCGGGGAAACAGAAAATCAAGAAAGAGGATCACGCTCAGTAGCCCGGTCATTAAAATTTCGGGCATCAGTAGCCAGACATCGGCCGGCGTCATGGTAAAGGTAAAGGGCATGGTCAGAAGAGTCCCCCGATCTGCGTGTGGGACGCGTCGCCCTGGATCGCCGCGATCAGCGGCACGACGCCGGCCCGGATCACGCGGATGAATTGCGAGGGGAAGAGTCCGAAGTAGATGCTGGTCGCGGCCATCACCAGAAGCGGCAGGCGGTCGACGACGGGGCTCGCGTCGTGGACGTGGGCGTAGTGCGGGTCCATCGGACCGTAGAAGACGCCCCGCATCATCCGGAAGAGATAGGCCAGCGTCAGACCGATCCCCAGCACCGCGATGATCGTCTGGACCGGATAGAGGCTCCAGCTCCCGACCAGGATCATCAGCTCGCCGATGAAATTCACCGTGAGCGGCAGCCCGAACGAGGCCGCGACCGCCACGATGAAGATCCCGGCGATAAACGGCATCCTGGACGAAAGCCCACCCAGGGACGGGATGTCCCGCGTGTGGGTCTGATCATAGACAAAGCCGGCGATGGCAAAGAGCATCCCGGTCGCAAGCGCATGGGCGAACATGTAGAGCACCGCCCCGGTCATGCTGATGACGTTCAAGGCCGCCATGCCGAGAAAGACGTAGCCCATGTGGCTTGAGGAGGAATAGCCGATCACGTACTTGGTGTCTCTTTGAAAGTAGGCCACGAGGCCGCCGTAGACGATGCTGAAGACGCAGAGAACCGCGGCCAGCGGCATCCATTCGCGCGTCGCTTCCGGAAACAGTGTATACCCGACCCGGATGATCGAAAAATGGCCCAGCTTCATCAGAACGCCGGCGTGGAGCATGCTCACGGCGGCCGGCGCGGCGGCATGGCCGACGGGCGACCAGGAATGAAGCGGCCAGAGCGGGGCGATCGTCGCGAAGCCGAAGAAGATCAGCAGGAAGAGGAGGCCGTGCAGCGATTGCGGTATATGGCCGTGGGCCTGGAGCTCGACGAGGTTGAAGGTGTTCAGCCCGGACGTGGCGTAGATGATCAGGATCGCCACGAGCGCCACGACGGCGCCGGCGGACAGGAACAGCGTCAGCTTCATCGCGGCGTATTCCTTGCTGTTCGAGCCGAAATTGAAAATGAAGCCGACCGAATCCCGTTTCTGCCTGTCGGACATCTCGAGGTAGCCCTTGGTGTGGCTGCCCCAGATGCCGAGCAGGACGTACATCGGCAGCACGGACATCTCGTAGAAAAAGTATAAAAAGAACAGATCGAGCGAAACGTAGACCCCGATCGTGGCGGCGGCGAGAATCAACAGAAAGGCGTAGAACTCCTTCGCCCGGTCCTTGATGTGCCAGGAGATGAAGACGCCGGTGAACAGAAGGATCGAGGAGGCCAGGACCAGCGGGATGCTGATGCCGTCCACCCCGAGGAAGAAGGAGATGCCGAGGTCCTTGGACCAGACGTACTGCTCCGTGAACTGGTAGCCGCCCGCGGTCGAGTCGTAGTGATAGAGTAGATAGAAGGAGGCCAGCGTCGGGATGAGCCCGGCGATCGCGGCGACCGTCCGGACGAGCAGGGGTTTTTCGTTCGGAATGAAGAGCAGGATCACCACCCCGACAAACGGCGCGAACAGTATGATCGAAAGAATGTGTTCCGTCATTTCACCGATCCTTGGGCCGCGTTCATTTCCGGAAGGCCCGCAGCGGCCCCCGGATCGGCCAGCATTTTTAAGAGATAGGCGTGCGGATTGTTCGGGTCGTATTGGACGAAGGGATTCAAGGGCAGTTCCCGCTTCTCCACTCGATCGACGACGGCGCGGACCGAGGGCTCCATGCGGGACAGCAGCGGCGCGGGATACAGCCCGATCCAGAGAATCAGGACGACCATCGTGCCGGCGATCATCGCTTCCCGAACATTCAAATCCGGCAGGACGGCGATCTCCGCCTTTTCAATCTTCCCCAGCATGATCCGCTCGTACATCCAGAGCAGGTAGGCCGCCCCCAGGATCACCGCGATCACGCCGATAACGGCGTACAGCGGACCGGACTTGAACGCGCCAACCAGGATCATGAATTCCCCGACGAAGACATTCGTCCCCGGCAGCGCCAGGGAGGCCAGGACGATGATCAGGAAGAGCGCCGCCAGGAGGGGCGCCTTCTTCGCGAGGCCCCCGTAATCGTCCATGTTGAGCGAGCCCCGCCGGTCGAGGAGGAAGCCCACGACAAAGATCAGGCCGGCGCCGGCGACGCCCAGATTCACCATCTGGAGCAGCGCGCCCTCGATGCCGATCTGGTTCAAGGCGAACAAGCCCACCGTCACGAAACCGAGATGGCTGATGCCGGCGTAGGCCATCATCGTCATCAGGTTCGGCTGGGACAGCGCGATGAAGGCTCCGTAGAGCAGGCCGATCAGCGCCAGCGCCATCATCAAGGGCACGGCGGCCTGCGCGGCGTCGGGGGTCAGCGGAAGGTTGAAGCGCAGCAGGCCGTAGCTGCCCAGCTTCACCCCGGAGAGCATGACGCTCACCGCGATCGGCCCCTCCAGCATCGCCTCGGGCAGCCAGGTGTGGAAGGGAAAGATCGGGCCCTTGACGGCAAAACCGAGAAAGACCAGCCCGAAGACCCAGAGCTGTTTATCGAAGGCGACCGGCGCGCTCAGAAGTTTCTGGTAATCGAAGGAATAGGGTTCGAGGCCGTGGATCTGGACCGCCCAGTCGTGATAATTGAGGTACAGAATAATAAAGCCGACCAGCATCAGGACGCTGCCGGTCAGGTTGTAGACGACGTATTTCAGCGCGGCATACTCCCGCCGGGGCCCGTTCCCCCAGGTCTTGATCAGGAAGTACATCGGGATCAGCATCACCTCCCAGAAGACGAAGAAGAGGACCAGATCCAGCGACACAAACACCCCGATCATCGTCGCCTCCAGGATGAGAAGGCAGATCAAATATTCCCGGAGATGCTCCCGCACCCGGTCCCAGGAATAAATCAGGGTCAGAACCGTCAGGAGCGCCGTGAGGATGACGAGAAACAGGCTGACCCCGTCGATCCCGATGTGGTAGCCGATGCCCAGCGGGGCGATCCAGGGGATCGACTCGACGAACTGCATCGCCGGAACGCCCGACGCAAATTTAAAGAAAAGAAGGAGGGAGAGAGCCAGCACGACGAGGCTGACGATCAGCGCCTCGACCCGGGCGCCCCTGGCGTCCTTGCGCATCCAGAGACTCAGCGCGCCCGCGACCGGAAGAAAGATCAGGAGCGTCAGTACGGGAAAACCGAGCTGTTGATTCCAGAAGATTTGGAGATTCATGAACGCTAATGCCCCGCGCCGAGCGACAGGCGGGTCAGCAGAACGGAAACCGCCGTGTCGTCGATGAACCACAGATACAAATTGACCAGGATCACGATGCCGACCACCAGGAGCGCGGCGTAATGATGCACCATCCCCGACTGGATTCTCCGGAGCATCGAGGCGGCGATGTGGTTCGCGTAGCCGACGATGTTCAGGAGACCGTAGATCACGTACTTCTCGATCCACGTGCTCAAGGCCGCCCCCCGCTGGGCGAGACTTCCCACGGCGTTGACGATCCCGTCGATCACGCGGTCGTCGAAGCGCTTCGCGATCCGACCGAGATCCTTGGACGGCTCCACCACCGTCGCGTCGTAGAGCTCGTCCACCCAGTACTTGTTGTAGAGGACCGAATGGGCCGTCGCAAAGCGGGCCGCAAGCCGCCCGGCCGTCTCCGGCGCCTTCAGATAAATCCCTCGGGCCGCGAGCCACCCGGCCAGGGCCACCGTCACGGAGAGCGCCATCAAAATCATGTCGATCGCGCCGAAGCCGTGCGCGGCCTGCGCGCCGGCCGCCGTCCCGAGGAACTGATGGATCCAGCCCTCCTCCGGCGGAAAGCCGAGCAGCAGCCCGCCCAGAAGCGAAAGCGCCGCCAGCGCGATCAGGGGATAGATCATCACGTTGGGCGACTCGTGAAGATGTTGCTCCACGTCGTGATCCATCCGGGAAGAACCGAAAAAGGTCATGTAGACCTGGCGAAACATATAAAAGGAGGTCATCGCGGCGGCCGCGAGTCCCATGAACCACAGAAGGGGATAGCCCTGCTTGAAGGCCGCGCCCAGGATCTCGTCCTTGCTCCAGAATCCGGCCAGCGGCGGTATGCCGGCGATGGCGATCGCGCCGATGATGAAGACCGTCGCGGTCTTGGGCAGACGCTTCGCCAGGCCGCCCATCTTCCGCATGTCCTGCTCCCCGCCCATCGCGTGGATCACGCTGCCGGCCGACATGAACAGGAGCGCCTTGAAGAAGGCGTGGGTCACCAGATGGAAAATGGCCGAGGCGTAGGCCCCCACGCCGCAGGCCAGGAACATGTAGCCGAGCTGGCTGACGGTCGAGTAGGCCAGCACCCGCTTGATGTCGTACTGAACGAGGCCGATGGTGGCCGCGAAAAGCGCCGTCGCCGCCCCGATCACGGCCACCGTCTCGAGCGAGACGGGCGCCATATTAAACAGGACATGGTTGCGGACGACCATGTAGACGCCGGCCGTCACCATCGTGGCGGCGTGGATCAGGGCCGAAACCGGCGTCGGGCCTTCCATCGCGTCCGGAAGCCAGGTGTAAAGCGGCAGCTGGGCCGACTTGCCGATCGCGCCGACGAAGAGGCAGAGCGTGATCGCGGTCGCCGTCGCGGCCGAGAGCTCCCCCGCGCGCGAGAAAACGTCGGCGTAATTGAGCGTGCCGAAATGGTCGAAGATCAAAAAGAGGCCGACGAGGAAGCCGGCGTCGCCGATCCGGTTCACGACGAAGGCCTTCGTGCCGGCCTTGATGGCCGAGCTCCGCTCGTACCAGAAGCCGATCAGCAGATAGGAGCAGAGGCCGACGCCCTCCCAGCCGACGAACATCACGAGGTAGTTGCCGCCCATCACCAGGATCAGCATCGATACGGTGAACAGGTTCAGGTAGGTGAAGTAGCGGGCGTAGCCGGAATCGCCGCGCATGTAGCCGATCGAGTAGGCGTGGATCAGGAAGCCGACCCCGGTGATCACCATCAGCATGACGGCCGTCAGCGGATCGATCAGGGCGTTGAACTCGACCGCGAGATCCCCGCCCGGGATCCAAGTGAACAGGGCGGCGACCGCGGGCGCGGGATCGGCGATCACCCGGGCCAGCGTCGCCGAGGCGACCAGGAACGACAGCCCGACCGAGCCGACGGCCGTCGCGCTCACCGCGCGCTCGGACAGCCGGTGGCCGGCCAGCCCGTTGATCAGGACGGCCAGCAGCGGAAAAGCCGGTATGAGCCAGATGATGTCCATTGGATTATTTTTTACTCAAATCGGCGGGTCCTGTCCTTCGGCAGCCCCATCCGTCCTCACTCAGCATCTTCCAAAGGGTTGCCGGGAAACCACACGAAAATCTCCTCGGCCTTTCCGTTGCGGTCGGATGGGGCGCCCGGCCTGCGGACACCCGCCGACACTCTGTCACCATTTCAACAAATTAATCTGATCCACGTTCGTCGCGATCCGGCCGCGGAAGACCACGATGATGATCGCCAGGCCGACGGCCGCCTCGCCGGCGGCCACGGCGATGATGAACAGGGCCACGATCTGTCCGGCCATCGAATCGAGATAGGACGAGAACGCGACCAAGTTGAGGTTGGCCGCGTTGAGCATGATCTCGACCGCCATCAGGATGATGATGAAATTCCGCCGGATCAGGACGCCGATCAAGCCGGTCACGAACAGAACGGTGCTCACCACGAGGTAAGACGACAACGGGATCATCCGGACGTCCTCCCGCTTCCGGCTTCCGGCGGGCGGTCCTTGGCCAGCACGATGGCGCCGATGATCGCGCCCAGCAGGAAGACCCCGACGATTTCAAAGGGCAGAAAATAGTCGTTGAAGAGGACGATGCCGATGGTGTGGCTGTGGCCGAAGGCCGTCACCTTGTCGGGCGTGACGTCGCCCGGTTTTCCGGCAAAGGGCGAACGGAGCAGGAGCCAGAAGACCTGCCCGGCGGAAAGAAGCGCGAAAAAAAGCCAGAAGGCGTAGCGGCGATGGAGGAAGCGCTCCTCGCTCTTGAGGTTCAGGAGCATCAGGACGAAGAGGTAGAGCACCAGGATCGCGCCGGCGTAGATGATGATCTGGACGGCCGCGATGAACTCGGCGTTCAACAAAACAAAAAACCCTGCGATGTGGAACAGCAGGGACAGGAGGGCCAGGCCGCAATGGACCGGGTTTCTCAATCCGACGGTCAGCACGGCGCTCGTGATGCTGGCGAAGGCCAGGTAGTAGAAGAAAACCTGCTGGACCATGGAGGGCCGGCTACTCCTTCTTCTCGGTCAGGACGGGGAACGGGAACTTATACCGGTACGCTTTGGCGGTTTCATCGGCCTGTTCCTGACGGTGGGCCACCAGGTACGCCTTCGCGTCGGCGAAGTATTTGTCGCCGATCTCGTACAGTTTTTTCTTGTCGAAATAGAGGTCGCGCTTGTTCTCAGTGGAATACTCGTAAAGCTTCGTCATCCCGAGGGCGTTGACCGGGCAGGCCTCCACGCAGAATCCGCAGAAGACGCATTTCGTCATGTCGATGTAAAATTCGCTGGCGTAGCGGACCAAGGGCTGGTCCGGGATCTGCTCGCTGACGACCTTGATGCAGCGCGACGGGCAGGCCGCCTCGCACAGGTCGCAGCCCACGCAGCGCTCCACCCCGTCGTCGTAGCGCAGCAGCGCCAGCGCGCCGCGGTGCGTGTCGGGCAGGGCCCGTTTCACGTGCGGGTATTGAAAGGTCACCCCTTTGCCGAACATGTGCCGGAAGACCACCCACAACGCATTGACGATTTCCAGCATCAGGATCTTTTGGATCAGACTGCGGCCTTTTTTCACGCCGGGCCTCCCTCTCCGTTGCCGCCCGCGGCCGGCGCGCCCTTCGACTTGAGTTGGATCGCAACCGGACCCTGCTTGTGGTAAATCACGCGGGTAACCGGATCGACCTCGGCCGCGATCAGGTCCTTCACCGGCGGCGTGTTGAAATGCTCGGGGAAGAAGACCAGCCCGGCCGGAAGACGGGGCTGGACCTCGACCCCGACTTCCGCCTCGCCCGCCGGCGATTTGAGAAGCACCCGATCGCCCGAAGACACCTGGAGCCGCTCGGCGTCCGCCGGGCCGATCTGAAGATGCGCCTTGTCGTAGATCTTCATCAGGCCCTCGGCACGGGTCGAATATTTTCCGGAATGATACAGAATCTGTCCCAGGACCAGCGTGAAGGGATAGTCGGCCGAAACGGCCGGCGGCTCGCCGGAACGCGTCACGGCGTAGCGCGCATGGGCTTCCTGGGCATAGCCGTTGTTCAGGTAGCCGGACAAGCGGATCGGCAAGGGCTCCGGCTTGGTCGTGAAATAACCCGGAATCGTCTTGGCGATCTCGCGATGGATCTCCTTCGCGCTCCCGTATTCCAGCGGAACGTTCATCCGCCAAGCCAGTTCCGAAAAAATCTCCCAGTCCGCCTTGCTTTCCCCGATCGGCTCCAGGGCCATGCGGACGGGATTGACCTTTCCCTCCATGCTGGTGAAGCTTCCTTCTTTTTCGGCGTAGGTCGTCGCCGGCAGGACGACATGGGCCAGCCGTCCGGTCTCGGTCAGGAAGGGATCCTGGACGATCACGAGATCGATTTTGGAAAGCGCCTCGGCCGCGCCCATCGAGGCCGGAAGCGTGCCGACCGGGTTTTCCCCCACGATGTAGAGCGCCTTGATCTCGCCCCGTCGTGCGCGCTCCAGGATCCGGGCCAGATCGGCGGAAGGAGTGGCGGGAAGGTCTTCCCGCCACTCCTTCGAAAATTTCGCGCGGGCCTCGGCGTCCTGGGCATCCAACGCCCCCGGAAGAAACTCCGCCGCGCCGCCCATGTCGATCACGCCGATTTCATTGTTCTCCTCGCACAGCGCGTTCAGTCCGGCCCCCTCCTTCTCAAAGCAGCCGGCCACAAGCGCCAGGTCCACCAGGTTCAAAACGTTTTGATAGCCGTTCCGCCGCTTCGTGATCCCGTCTTCAAAAAGAATCACCCCGCGTTCGGCCTTGGCCAGGATCTCGGCCGCCTCGGCCAGGCGCTCCGGCGCGATCCCGGTCTCTTCGACCACCGCTTCGATCGGGACGGCCGCTGCGGCAAGCTTCAAGGCCTCGACGGCCTGCGGGTACTTCTGCAAAACCGTCTCGTCGCACAAGCCGCGCGCAAGGATGATCCCGACCAGCCCCTGGATCAGGGCCCGCTCGGAGCCGGGGCTGATCGCGAGATGATGGGTGGCCAGCTTGGCCATGGGCGTCGTGACCGGATCGGCCACGATCACCTTCGCCTTGTATTTTCTCAAAGCTTCCTTCACCCGGATGTTGAAAACGGGATGCGTCTCGGTGATGTCGGATCCGATGATGAAGATCGCGTCGGCCCGGGTCACCTGCTCCGAGCTGTTCATCATCCGGATGCGGGGGGTCCCGAAGGCCTTGCGCAGCGCCGCCACGACGTTCATATGCCCGTAGCGGGCGGTGCTGTCGATCTGGTTCGTTCCCAAACCGATCCGCATGAATTTTTGGAAAAGATAGATGTCCTCGTTGGTGCAGCGGGCCGAGATCAGGCCGGCGATCGCCTGCCCGCCGTGATCCATCTTGATCTTCGACAGGCCCGCGGCGATGAAATCCTGGGCGTCCAGCCAGGGCGTCTCGGCCAGGCGCCCGTCCTTGCGGACGAGGGGCAGCTTGAGCCGGTCGGGGCTGTTGACCATCTGGAACCCGAAGCGGCCCCGGCCGCAGATGCCCCCGTGCCCCTTGGCGGTATCGGCCCGGTCGCCCCACTTGGCCTTCCAGGACAGCTTGGAGGTGACCCGGACGATCCGGTTGTCCTTGGTTTCGACCGCGATCTGGCAGCCGTCGCCGCAGTAGGGGCAGGTGGTCTGCGTCTTCTTCATCTGCCAGGGCTTGTAGAGGTATTTGGAAAACTTGTTCGTGATGGCGCCGACCGGGCAGACCGCGAGGCAGTCGCCGCAGAACTCGCAGTACAGCGGCTTGTCCTCCTTCGCCGTCACGATCGTGTTGCCGTCCTTCTTCATGAAGGTCAGCGCGTCCACCAGCTGGACCTCTTTGCAGATATTGATGCATTCGCCGCAGACGATGCAGCGGTTCATGTTGAAGTCCAGCACGATGGATCGGGTGTCTTCCGGAATCCCCTTCTGCTTCACGTTGGGCACCTCGCCGATGCCGAACTGGAAGGTGAAATCCTGGAGCTCGCAATGGCCGTCGGCGTCGCAGACCGGGCAGTCGAGCGGATGGGTCGAGAGATGCTTGATCAGGGCCTTCTTCTGGGCTTCCTTCAAATCCGGCGTTTCGGTCTGGACGACCATGCCGGACTGGGCCGACGCGGTGCAGGAACGGACGGGGGCCTTCTTCCCCTCCACCGAGACCAGGCACATCCCGCAGGAGCCGAAGGGCGTGAAGGTGTAGTGATAGCACATCGCGGGGATGATTTTCCCCATGCCGCTCAGCACGTCGTACAGAGACCGGCCCGAGGTGGCCTTGACGGTCTGGCCGTCGATGGTGAGCTCGATCTCCTCCCCGGCCCCCAACAATCTGGCTTCTTTTGCGTCTCGTGTACCCATGAATTATCTATCGCACTCGCCCATGACAATGTCGTAGGTTCCGAAGATCGTGACGATGTCGGCGATCATGTAGCCGCGCGCCATGTAATCGAACGCGCCCATGTGGATGAAGGAGGGCGCCCGGATCTTCAGGCGGTAGGGCTTTCCGCTCCCGTCGCTCACGATATAAAATCCCAGTTCGCCCTTGTGCGCCTCGGTGCCGCAGTAGATTTCCCCGGGCGGCGTCCGGAAACCCTGCGTGAACAATTTGAACTGCCGGATCATATGTTCCAGGTTCGTGAACACTTTGTCCTTCGGCGGAAGCGTCACGCGGGGGTCTTCGACCATGTAGGGGCCCTGGGGCAATTGATCGAGGCATTGCTTGACGATCTTGGCGCTCTCCTTCATTTCCAGGATTCGGATCCAATAGCGGTCGTAGGTGTCGCCGTTCTTCCCGACCGGCACCTCCCACTGAACCTTGTCATAGGCGCCGTAGGGTTCGTATTTTCGAAGGTCGTAATCCACGCCGGAGCCGCGAAGCGTCGGGCCGGACAGTCCGAAGCTGATCGCGTCCTCGGCCGAGATCACGGCGATGCCCTTGGTCCGCGCGAGCCAGATGCGGTTGGTCTCAAGCAGGGCGTTGTACTCATCAAGCTTTTCGCTGAAGTTCTCCAGAAATTTGTGAAGATGACCGATCAACTCGGGGCTGATGTCGTTTTCGACCCCGCCGATCCGGTACCAGCTCGTCGTGAGCCGGGCCCCGCACAGGTCGTCGAAAAAGTCCAGGAGCACCTCCCGCTCCCGGAAGGTGTAAAAGAAAACGGTCATCGCGCCGATGTCCAGCGCCTGCGTCCCGAGCCAGAAGAGATGGCCGATGATCCGCTGGACCTCGGCCACGATCGTCCGGAGATATTCGGCCCGCTCCGGCACCTTCATGTCCAACAGTTTCTCGACGGCCCGGACGTACGCGAAGTTGTTGTACATCGCGCAGACGTAATCCAGGCGGTCGGTGTGGGGGATGAACTGGTGGTAGGTCCCGTCCTCGGCCAGTTTTTCCACGCCGCGATGGAGGAAGCCCAGAACCGGCGTCGCCTTGACGATCCGCTCCCCCTCCAGCTCGAGGACGACCTTCAGCACGCCGTGGGTGCTGGGATGCTGGGGACCCATGTTGAGCATCAGCTTCTCGGTCCGGAGAAGCGGAAGCGCCTTGTTGGGCACGGAAACACCCGAGCCGGGATGCTCGGCCGCGGGTTCGACCGTCTTCAGATTCGTCTCGGGATTGGCTTCGGTCGTCATGTCGTCTTCTTGTGCGTCCCCTCGGTGATGAACTCAAACGTGTCGCGCCACCCTTTTCCGGCCAGAGGGAAATCCTTCCGGAGCGGATAACCCTCGTCGTACTCGTCCGGCATAAGTATGCGGCGGTGATCGGGATGATGGTTGAAGCGGATCCCCATCATGTCGAACACCTCCCGTTCCATGAAATCGGCCCCCTTCCAGATCCCGGTCACGGAATCGACGGCGGCGTCCTCTTCCGTCACGCGGGCCTTGATCCGGATCCGCTCCCGGCGGCGGATCGAGTAGAACTCGTACACCACCTCGAAGCGCTCCGGATCTTCCGGATAATCGACCGAGGAGATGTGGACGATGTAATCGAAATCCATGCCGGGATCGTCATGGAGGTAACGGCAGACCGGAACGATCGCCTCCTTTTTGACCGTCACGGCCAGGTCGCCCCGCCATACCTTCTCCGTGACGAAGGCATCGGGAAATTCGGCCCGGATCTTTTCCGCGTTCGGATGCATGGCCCCTAAACCTTCGTCGCCCCCAGGATCGGGCTTTTGATGAAGACCTTTTGCTTCATGATCTTCTGCTGAAGTTTCAATATCCCGTCAAAGAGCGCCTCCGGGGTGGGGGGACAGCCCGGCACGTAGATGTCCACCGGCACGAAGCGGTCCACGCCCTGCACCACGGCGTAGCTGTTATAAATATTCCCGGAGGTGGCGCAGGAGCCCATCGCGATGACGTACTTGGGCTCCGGCATCTGGTCGTAAATTTTCCGGATCACGGGCGCCATCCGCCGGCAGACCGTGCCGGCCACGATCATCAGGTCGGACTGCCGCGGCGAAGCGCGGAAGACGCCGGCCCCGTAGCGATCGATGTCGTAGCGCGCGGAAACCGCGGCCATCATCTCGATCGCGCAGCAGGCCAGCCCGAACGTCAAGGGCCAGAGGGATCCCTTGCGGGCCCAGTTGACCGCCTGCTCGATCGTCGTGGTGACGAGGCCTCCCTCGCCGTCCAAGGTTCCTACTCCCATTGCAAGGCCCCCTTCTTCCAGGCGTAGATATAGCCGAAGACAAACAGACCGATGAAGACCACCATTTCAAAGAGCCCCCAAAACCCGATTTTGTCGAAGACGATCGCCCAGGGATAGATGAAAATCATCTCGACGTCGAAGATCACGAACAGCATCGCGATGATGTAATACCGAACCGGGAAGGGATTCCGCGCGTCGGAAATCGGGTCGCTTCCGCATTCGTAGGGCGACAGCTTTTCATCGAGATCCAAACGGGGCTGGACGAAATTGCTCAGGAGAAGGGTGACCACCCCGAACCCGATCGCCAGAACGATAAAAAGAAAAATCGAAAAGTACTGGGATAGGTAGGCCGCCGTTTGGGAAACCATCGCACTCCTCATGAATCGATCAAAGCGCTTCGCCCGATCTTTACTTTTACCAGGTTTTCAACAATATCATGCTTTTAAAGCTTGGTCAAGGGACTATAAGGCCCATGGGAATGGGCCAAAAGACCCATAATCACGCTAAATCGGCTGTGGTTCAACGGGAAGACTTTGAAGGGTCTTGCCCCGACCCGCTTTCGTTATTGGGATGTTCGGGAGCTTCCGGTTTGACCTGAGCCTCGATGGCCAGAATTTTAACATCGAACAGAAGCGTTTTGCCGGCCAGCGGATGATTCAGATCGAGCACCACCGTTTTCTCCTTGATCTCGCGCACCGTCGCATGGATCGGGCGGCCCGAAGGGTCGTTTCCTTCAAGCGGGGTTCCGATCACCAAGGCCTCCGGCGGGATCCGGGACTTTTCAATTTCCTCCATGGCCTTGGGATCCACCTCTCCGTAGCCGTCCGCCGGCTTGACCCTGACCGACTTTGTGTCGCCCACTTTGAGCCCTTCCAGAGCCGTCTCGAGACCGGGAATAATCTGGTGTTCCCCTTGAATAAATCGGAGCGGCTCGCCCCCCACATTGGAATCGACCGTGGATTGATCTTCCAGTTTCAGCGTATATTCGATCGAGACCACTTTCCCGGCCGAAACCGTCGTGGGTTTGGCTTCCTCCCCGGACGCGCTCCAGGCGACACCAAGAAAGAACGGGGAAACGATCAATAACGAACCTAAAATCCATCTCATTTTCAAACCCCTCTTCGTGAAATTTGGCCCCTCTTCTTTGCCAAGCCGTCGCTCGCCGCCGAGGACGGCCATGGTTCGGTCACTCTACCTAGGATCGGCCGCGAAAGCAAGAAATTGTTGAATTGGGCAGGCGCTTATGTCTATGTTATAATGCAGTTGCATTCCATTGACGGAATTCCTATGTCTACGATCACCGCACCCGGCACCCTTCAGGAAACGGACGAAGCCGTCCGTGATCAGACGATACCCCCTTATAAAGTGATCTTTCTGAACGACGACGTAACGACGATGGATTTTGTCATTTATGTCCTGATCACGATCTTCAAAAAGGATCCCTCCACGGCCGTCGAGCTGATGCTCGAGACCCACAACACCGGAGCGGCCGTCGTGGACGTGCTGCCGCTCGAGGAAGCCGAGCTGCGACAGCACCAGACCCTCGAAGCCGCCCGCTCGGCCGGTTTTCCCCTCCGTTGCGTCATCGAACCGGCCTAACATTCCCCCGGTCGCCCAAGGATAGTTCGTTCATTAGGGGACGGCCCCACGCCCTGCATCGTTACGGGAAACTCGTCCGGAACCGGCGAAGCCCGTTACATGACGACGAAATGCATCGCAAAGTCGAGAAGGGTGCCGATGACGGAGGCGATGTAGAGGGACCCGGTCGGGCTCGGGCCTGTCTTCCAGAAATAGACGGCATTGAAGATCAGCAGCGCGTTATAGAAGACGTTGATCACCTGGTGGGCGGCCGGAATCCGGGTCGCAAAGTAGGTGGTCGCAAAAATCAACACCAGCGGGAGGACGGAAAGGGCGAGCGCCTTGGGCTCGGGTCGTTTCCGGATCACGACCGCCAAAGCCCAGATCAACGCGACAAAGACGACCAGAAAGAAGACGTGGGCGAGGAAAAAAATATGCGAATTAAACGCTAAGCCCCGGTGCATGGCGCCGTCGACTCAATTGGATTTCATGGATTTCAAGTGGGCCCATGCCTTGTAGGAAGCGCCGTTGGCCGGTTTACGGTTGACGCACTGAACGATATGCCAGTAGTTGAACGGATTGACTTTGAGATTATGTTCCACGTCAAGACAGGTTTGATCCAGGAGCGATTCAAGGGAGAGGTCCGACCGGAAGCCGATCCAGGTGCACAGCGGCGAGATCGTTCTCTCGACGCGGGAGACGAGCGGGTTTCCATTGGAAAAGTGGTTCAGCAGCACGATCCGACCGCCGGGGCGGCAGACGCGGATCATCTCGCCCAGCACGGCCTGCGGACGCGGGACGGTGCTCATCACATACGCCGCCACGACGGCGTCAAAAAGGTTGTCCCGGAAGGCCATGTGGGTCGCATCCATCTGTTGCAGATAAATATGTTCCAGCCCGAGCCGCTTGATCTTCTTGGCTCCCTGCGAAAGCATCGGCCCGGTCAGATCAATCCCGATGACGGAACAATTCCGGGGATAGAGAGGAAGGGAAAGGCCGGTGCCCACGCCGACTTCCAGCACGCGGTCGCCCGATTTTAATCCCAGCAGATCGATCGCGGCGGCGCGGGAATGATGAAAAATCTTGCCGAAAAGAAGATCGTAGAAGCCGGAATAAACGGAATAAACTTTTGTGACTTTCTCCGTATCCATGTGGTCTCCTCGGTCGTCCCGGCCACAGCCCACAAGTTTAGGGAGAAACGAACATTCGCCGACCCGTCTAGGATCGGCCGGCGCGCCGCTCCCCCGGCACGACAACGGCCGTCCGTACTCTACCCGATTTAAGCTCGAAAAGTCAAACGCCGCTTGCCACGGTCCGGGGCGTGGTATATACTTCCGCAGGTTTTCACCACGGGGGGTTGGAGACAGCGGCATGAAGCGTTCCCTGTTGATCCGGCCGGGCGACTTAAACGCCTTTTTCGGCCTGATGCTGGACAACGTCACCCAGCTGGTCATCCTGAGCGGCATCCTGATCGGCGTGTTCGGTTTTCCGAAGGAGCTGGTCCTGTACAGGATCGTTCCGGGATCGGTGGTCGGCGTTCTGATCGGCGATCTGGTCTATTCGTACATGGCGCTTCGCCTGGCCCGGAAGACCGGACGTTCGGACGTCACCGCGATGCCGCTCGGGATCGACACCATCTCGCTCTTCGCCTTCTCGTTCGGGATCATCGGGCCGGCCTTTGCGGCCACCAAGGACCCCGATGCGGCCTGGCGGATCGCCACGGCGGCGATCGTCGTCGCGGGAGCGGTCAAAATACCGCTGGCCTTTCTGACCCCCCATCTCCGACGGCTGGTTCCCCGGGCCGGCCTCCTGGGCCCGATCGCGGGCATCGCCATCCTTATGATCGGTTTTTTCCCGCTGCTCAAGGTGTTTCACCAACCGATCGTCGGTTTTCTGTCCCTGGTGATCATCCTGACCGGTTTGATCGGACGGGTGCGGCTGCCCTTCGGCATCCCCGCGGCGTTTGCGGGCGTCGCGGTCGGCATGGCGGTCTATTATTCGCTCTCGGCGGCGGGCCTGATCGTTCCGGATGTCCGGACCGGCACGGGCGCCGAGTGGCACGTCGCGCTGCCGTGGCCGACGGCCGGATTCATCCGGGGATTGGCCGGGCTGGGACCGTATCTGGCCCTCGTGCTTCCCTTCGCGTTGACCATCGTGATCGGCGGCGTCGACGTCACCGAGAGCGCCGCGGCCGGCGGGGATGAATACAACGCGCGGGACATCGTGCTGACGGACGGCATTTCCACGTTGATCGGCGGACTGTGCGGCGGCGTGCTTCAGACCACGCCGTACATCGGGCAGCCGGCTTACAAGGACATGGGCGCGGGCGCGGGCTACACGACGGCCACCGCTGTGTTTGTCGGACTGGGCGGGATGCTGGGCTACCTGGCCTGGATCGTGAACCTCATTCCGGAGGCGGCCGTCGCGCCGATTCTGGTTTTCATCGGTCTTGAAATCCTGGCGCAGGCCTTCTCCGCCACGCCGACGGCTCATCACAAGGCCGTGGCGATCGCCTTTCTCCCGGCCGTCGCCTACCTCGTCCTGATCCAGGTCAACTCCGCCCTGACCGGCGCCGGAAGCTCGATGGATCGGCTTACCGGCGACGCGGCCGCGACCTTTCAAGCCGTCACGCTTCTGGCCAACGGCTTTATCATTTCCTCCCTGATCTGGGCCGCGGCCTTGAGCAAAATCATCGACCGCCGGTTTGCATCCGCGGCCGGGTTTCTCTCCGCGGGCGCAATCGCGACGCTGTTCGGCGTGATCCACTCCCCGTTTCCGGACGGCCGCCTCTACTGGCCGTGGGCCATCGGATCCAGCGTCCCCATGACGCTCGCCGCGGCCTATCTCCTCTCGGCGGGCTTGCTGCTGGCCATCGGCAGATTCCATGCAACGGACAAGGACGCATCGACTTAAAACGTATACAGCAACGCCGTCTTAAACAGCCGGTCGCTTTTCTGAAAACCGGGCGGCGGAAGATTGTCGAAGGCCACATCGAATGAAACTTTCAGGGCCAAATTACCCTTCAGATTTGTAATCAACGCCGTTTCTTCGTTGATCACATAATCTTTAGTCTTATTCAGGTCGGGCAGATATTCCACCCATTCATCGAAGCGGCTCGTCTTGGAGAAATTGTGGGTATACCCGGCAAAAGCGCGCGCGTTCGGGAAACCCCGATCCGGGAACGGATCGACCTGGTCTTCGTGGATATACCCGCCGCCAGCCTCCAGCTTCAGGCTGTCCCCCTCCGTTTTAATGAGATAGTATCCAAGACCGCCCTGATGCGTATACCTAAACTCGATCCCCTTGAGCGTGTCTCGTTCGGTCTTGTCCAGGAGAAACAGATAAAACCGATCGGTGAGGTTCTGATCGTATTTGAGCGATCCGAACCAGCTTTCATCCGACGTGACATCTTCCTTCTTTCCGTACAGGGCGCCGCCTTCCAAGGTCAGCTTGGCGAAGGAGAGGTTCCGTTCAATCTTCAGCCCGCCCGAAAACGTCTGAGACGAGGTATTGCCGGAGGTTTGCAAATAGGACAGCTCCATGCTGCCTTTCCACGGCGGCGGGGGTTCGTCCGCCCGGGCCTGGGCGGCGAATACTGCCACGAGGTGAAGCATCAAAATAGAAGAGACGATCCGTTTCATGCCGTAGTCCTCCCGGTCAAGAGTTCAAGAAGATGGAGCACCTTAGGACGACTTCACTCTTTCCACTTGAGCCGTGCAATGGGGACAACGGGTCGCCTTGATCGAAATAACCGAGAAACAATGGGGGCAATCCCGCGTAGTCGGCCCGGCAGGTTGCGCGGCCGGCTCTCGCTTCAATCGGTTCATCTGGCGGATCAACATAAAGATGACAAACGCGACGATGAGAAAATCGATCACGGTATTGATGAACACCCCGTAATTGATGGTTGCGCCGCCGGCCGCCTTCGCCTCGGCCAGCGTCGTATACGATCGTTGGGATAAATTCAGAAACAATCCGGAAAAATCCACATTGCCGAGCAGGAGCCCGATCGGCGGCATTAAGATATCATTGACCAGCGAGCTGATGATCTTTCCGAAGGCTCCGCCGATGATGATCCCGACGGCCATGTCCATAACGTTCCCGCGCATCGCGAATTCCTTAAACTCTTTCAGCATGGCTGGCTCCTCCTTATATATAAATATATAATCGACCGCCCATTGATGGAATCGTCATGAAAAAGGGGCTGAACGAAACGAAATCGATGGCTTCAGTTTGTTTCCTGCGGGATGATCCGACGCGCGACGGTGAGGAAGGCCGAATGCGCCACCATCCGATGGTCGGGACGGACGCTGCGTCCCTCGATGTTCCAGGTGCGAAGGAGTGTCTCGAAGGTTTCGATGAAACCGAAGGCCTTCTCGGCCCGAAGGGCCGCGACGACCTGCTGAACTTGGGGAACGGTCGGGAGCAAACAGAGAAAAACCCCTCCGGGCCGAAGCGCCGTGACGGCATGCGGGACGACCTGCCAGGGTTCCGGCAAATCCAGCACCAAACGGTCCACCGGCCCGTCCTCGATGCCTTCGTAAATATTTTTCAGTCGCACGACCAGGTTCGAGACCGGCCCCAAGAACTGGTTGACATTTTCTTCGGCCCGCCTCGCGAAATCCTCCCGGACTTCGTACGAGACCACGCTGCCCTTTTCTCCCACCGAGCGGAGCAGCGCCATCGTCAGCGCCCCGGAGCCGATTCCGGCCTCGAGCACCTTCGCGCCGGGATAGATGTCGGCCCACATCAAGATCAGACCGAGGTCTTTGGGGTAGATCACCTGCGCGCCGCGCGTCATTTTAAGGACGTATTCCGCCAGCGTGGGCCGAAGGGCGATGAACTGCGTTCCGCGGGAGGTTCGGACCGAAACGCCCTCGGGCTGACCGATGAGATCGTCATGTGAAAGCCGCTCGCCGCTGAACTGGAAGACGCCGCCCTTTTGCAAAACGATGCTGTACCGCCGGCCTTTACGGCTGACGAGGTGAATGCGGTTACCGGGAAGAAAATCGCTCATGGCGCGGTCTTGACCTTTTCAAGAATCCGGCAGTAGGAGCAGACCGCCGCCGTGGTGGGTTGGCCGCAGCGCGCGCAGGATTGAATCTTTTCATCGGCGCCGGAAAGATCTTCGGCTTTTTGTCGCTCCAGAAAACCGAAATAGAAGGCGTGCTTCGTCCCGGGCGCGTCCGCCTCGAGCCGGTTTAAAACCTCCTTGTTCACGAGCATCTTGGAGCCGACGCTCATCGGGCATTCCTCGATGACGTAGTCGATCCTGTTCACGACGGCATAGGCCGTGATCTCGCGCTCGGCGAGACGGTAGAGCGGCTTGACCTTCTTGACCAGTTTTTCGTGCGTGGCTGAAAGCGCCGGAGCTTGTTTGGCGAGGTAATCCTCCTGCCAGCGAAGGATGTTCCCCAAGAGACGGGAAGCCTCGTCATCCAAATTATGGCCCGTCGCAAGAACGTCAAACCCGCGGTCATGCGCGATGCGGTTGAAATTGTACCGCTTCATGACCCCGCAGGCGGAGCAGGCGCTCCGGTTCGTCAACTCGGCGAGTTCCAACACGCCGGCGCCCTCTTCTTCTTGGAGGGAATGAACGATCAATTCAACGGCGCGGGACCGGGCGAAGGCGGCCGTTTTTCGGTGGGACTCCTCGGAATAATGCCCGATCCCCTGCTGGATATGCAGCCCGGCCGTCTCATAACCCAGCCGCATCAGGACGTCCCAAAGCGACAAGCTGTCCTTGCCGCCCGAGACGGCGACGAGAATCCGGTCGCCCGGGTCGAACATCTTGTGGTCATGGATCGCCCGCTTGACTTGCTCGAGGACATAATGGTTCAGGCAGGCGACGCAAACCGCCGTGTTGTGCCGGGGTATCTTCAATACCGCTTTGTCACCGCACCGCCGACAACGCATCCAGGTCTCCTCCCGAAATCACCGGCCGTATCTCGATCGTATCGTCTTCCCCCAGCGCCTCATCCTCCGTCATCAGCTCGTCCCTCCGGATGACCAACACGGCTTCCGGGAGAAGATCCAATTTTTTCAAGAGCTGGCCGACGGTCTTGGCTCCCCGGACCTCGGTTTCGCGTCTCGGATGTTGCAGAACAACACGCATGGAGGCATCATACTACCAAGCCGGGACGCTTTTCAACGGTTGACAGAAAAAAGGGTTAATGGCACAATTTGGACGATGCCGGACCGTGAGACCGTTCTGACCATCCTAAAAACAAAACTGGGCCATGACACCGCTTCGAACTTTGCGATCAACGCGCTCCCAGGGGACGCCTCGAACCGGTCCTACTACCGCCTTCGGTACACGAATCGGGGCCGGCCGGACACGATGATCCTCATGGAACTGGCCGAACCGGAGGCGTTTAAAAAATCGGAAGAAGCCGTTTCGGCATCAACGATCCGGATCGATGAAATCCCGTATATCAACATTCTCCGTCATCTGGCCCGCTCGGACATCGCCGTCCCGAAACTCTTTTATTACGACTCGAAGGCCGGCCTTCTTTTTCTGGAAGACCTGGGCGACCAAACACTGGAGAAGGAGCTGAACGCCCGCACGGCGGAGGAAATTCAACAATACTACCGCCTCGCGATTGATGAACTGTTGAAGATTCAGGGCCCGGCGACTCGGGATCATGACCGAAACTGCATGGCCTTTGCCCGCGCCTTTGACGTGCCTCTCCTCATGTGGGAATTCGATCATTTCCTGGAGTATGGAATCGAGGCCCGAACCGGGACCTCGATCCACCCGGGGGACCGGGAAACGATGCGCGGGGAGTTTTTAAAGATCAGCGAAACATTGGCCAAGGAGCCCCGATTCATCACGCACCGGGACTACCATAGCCGCAATCTGATGGTTCACCGGGATCGCATCCGGTTGCTGGATTTTCAGGACGCCCTGATGGGCCCGTCTGTCTATGACCTGGCCTCTCTGTTAAGGGATTCTTACGCCGTTCTTCCGGAACGGATGCTGGACGACCTGATCGACTATTACCTTGAGCAGCGGCCGAAGTGGATCGGCGAGGGTCCGGAAAAACAGGATTGGAAGCTTTTTCGGAAGCGCTTCGATCTCATGAGCATTCAGCGGAACCTGAAAGCGGCCGGACGGTTTGTCTACATCGATGTCGTGAAAAAAAAGGCGCATCTTCTTCCTTACATTCCGCAGACGCTGGCCTATGTCCGACACAACCTGAATCGATACGAGGAGTTAAAAACGCTGAAGGATGTCCTTCAACCTTACGTGGTGGAATTTCAATAAATGCAAGCAATGATCCTGGCCGCCGGCCTGGGCACCCGTCTCAGGCCGTTAACAAACCATCTTCCGAAACCGCTCCTGCCGCTCGATGAAAAACCCTTGATCGAGTACACGTTGCACCTGCTCCGGCAATATGGATTGACGGATGTCATCATCAACCTGCATTACCACGGGGATAAGATCATGCGCGCGCTCGGAAACGGTTCCCGGTGGGGGATGAAGATCCGTTATTCCGAAGAACCGCAGATCCTGGGAACCGGCGGCGGAATCAAAAAGATGGCCCGTTTCTTATCCAACGAACCGTTTCTTGTGATTAACAGCGACATCCTGGTGGAGATCCGACTGGATCGGGTGATCGAATTTCATCGACGCGAGAACGCCGCGGCCACACTGGTCCTGCGGGAAGATCCGGAAGTCGATTCATGGGGAGCGGTCGGGATCGACCCCCATAACCGGATCCGTCAGTTGCTGGGCAAACCGGAATGGACGGGAAAGACCCTCTCAAAAAGGATGTTTGCCGGGATCCATATCATGGATCCCCGCGTGCTTTCCTACATCCCCGATCAAGGTTTCTCCACCATCATCGATGCGTATGGGAAAATGCTCGAAAAGGGGGAGCCGCTTCTGGGCCACGTGTTTGAGGATTATTGGATGGATATCGGGACCCCGGAACGGTATCGTCATGCGCAGGATGATCTAAAAGCGGGTAGGTTGCGATTGTCTTACATGCAGGAGGGTTAAATCTTCCCCTTGTTCAACTCTTCTCCGTTGCTCAATTCGATTCGGTTTCTTCCGCCCCGTTTGGCCTTATAGAGAGCAAAATCGGCGCATCGGACAATATCATCTTTGATGGCGATCAGGGGATCGGGAAGACCGGAGATCCCGATGCTGACCGTGATGATCCGGTCCGGTGGAAATCCCTGGAAACGGAGAGAGGAGATGCTTTCAAGGATCCGCGTGGCCGGTTTCACCGCCTCACGCGAACTGGTCTTGGGAAGCAGGAGGACGAACTCCTCGCCCCCGTACCGGGCCGCCACCTCGATCAATCGAACACTCTGTTTTAAAATACCCCCGATTTCGGACAAGACTTTGTCCCCGATCGGATGGCCGTAGGTATCGTTGATCTCTTTAAAATGGTCGATATCCAGCATGAGACAACTCAGGGGTTCGTTAAACCGCTTGGCGCGTGAGAACTCCTTATCCAGCAGCTCATAAAAATGACGCCGATTGAAAAGACCGGTGCCGGCGTCCGTAATGGCCTTCAGTTCAACGTCCTTCAATTGATTTTCGAGCTGATCTTTCACCCCTCGAAGCTCGTCCTCCCGCATCTTGGTTCGAAGACAGACCTGAACGCGGGCCAACAATTCTTTATCGCTGAACGGCTTGGGAACGTAATCATCCGCGCCGATTTGCAAACCGGCCACTTTGTCTTCCACCGAATTTTTGGAGGTCAGCATGATGACGGGAATCGAGCGGGTGGCTTCGTCCCGTTTCAACCACTGGCAGATCTGGGCTCCGGAAAAATCGGGGAGGACGACGTCCAACAATACAAGATCAATGGGCTGTGTCTTGGCCAACCGGAAACCGGTGCCTCCGTTCTCGGCCAGGATGACTTCGTAGCCTGCCGACTCCACAACGGCTTGGGTCTGTTTGGCCTGGAGTGGATTATCCTCGATTACAAGTATTTTTGCCTTGGACATCCGGTGCCTCGACGTTTTCCAGGAAAAATAAATCAGTAAGATGGGTTGACGGATCTTGGAGGTTTTTCATGGATAGTTTTATCCTAAGCTTATTTTCAGTATAACAGAACCCCACCTCCTGTCAAACGCGAAAAATATCGTAACTACTTGAAATAAAAGGAGACAACTTAAATCGACGCGATCACTTGCTGAAGGCGCGCCGAAATTTCCTTGGCGATCGGCTCCAATTGAGGATTATCGATCCGGCTGAGCGCGACGATTGGATCGATCGCCGATACAACCGTCTTCCCCTGAGTGTTTTCGTAAACAATCACGTTGCAGGGCAAAAACAGTCCGAGTTCGGTTTCTTGGCTCAGAGCCCGATACGCCATGCTCGGATTGCAGGCTCCCAAAATCTTGTACTTTTTAAAATCTACGCCCAACTTTTTTTTGAGGGTTTCCTTCACATCAATTTCCGTAATCACTCCAAAACCTTCTTTTTTAAGCTCCTCCGTAACCTTCACGAGGGCGTCTTCGTAGGAATCGTTCAATGTTTTTGAATAGCCGTATCGAGGTTTCGTCTTCATGATTTTCTCCTTATAATATTACGCGCCGTCTTCCGTTTCGCCCTTCCGGCGGCTTTTTGAGGGAACCGCTTATAGTCTTGTGCATACCGAACATAGTTGTACGCGGCGCGCCGAATGTAATTGCGTTGTTCAGGACGCACGGGCTTGACCGGCCGGCCGGGAACTCCGGTGACCATCATGCCCGGTGGAATCACCGTATTTTCGGTCACGACCGCCCCGGCGCCGATCAGCGCTTTCTCGCCGACGACCGCACCGTTCAAGACGATCGCGCCGATGCCGATCAGCGCCCCGTCCTTGACGGTGGCCCCGTGCACCATCGCCCCGTGACCGATCGTGACACGGCTTCCGATGACACACGGAAATCCGTGTCCGACATGAAGAACCGCCCCGTCCTGGATATTGGTCTCCTCTCCGACAACGATCGGAGCGATGTCACCGCGAACCACGGCCGAAAACCAAACGCTGGAGGACTTCCCGATCGAGACGTCGCCGATCACCGTGGCCGTTTCCGCGATGAAGACCGAGGGATCGATTTTAGACCGGGCCGGGCCGGATGGAAATAGCTTCTGCCCTTTTTTAGCGGACGGCACGATACCACCGCGCCAGTCGCGTTGCCGAGACGCCCAAGAAGAAGAGCAATACAAGGAGCTGGTTCCGCACCGTGGTATATCCCACGCCCTCTTTGTCCCACCGGCGTGAAGAGGTCAGGATCGGACGGGACAGCAACGCGATGGTCCCCGTTCTCTTGAGCCGTCGGGCGAATTCGAGATCTTCCATGATCGGAAGTTCCGGAAATCCGCCCAAACGTTCAAAGACGGACCGGCGGACAAAGATCCCCTGGTCGCCGTACGGTATACCGGTCAGCCGGGTGCGCCAGTTGGCCGCCGCGGCCACGACGCGCAAGCTCGGTCGTGAAGAATCGATCGTCAGTCGGAAGGCGCCGCCCACAACGGTCGGGTCTTCAAGCGCCTCGATCAGATCACGAAAAGCATGATCGTCAAGACGGGAATCCGCATGAAAAAACAAAAAGACCTCGCCTCCCGCGGCCCGGGCCCCCGCGTTCATCTGTCGGGCCCGGCCGGCCTCGGTCACCAGAACCTTGTCCGCAAACGCCTTGGCCAACGCGGCCGTGCCGTCGGAACTTCGCCCATCCACCACGATTCGCTCCACGCGATCGTGTTCTGGCAAGGCGGCCAGCGTCTTTTCAATGACCGCGGCTTCATTAAGGGTCGGGATGATCACGGAGATGCGCGGCACCATGGCGTTGGGGGCGGGCCGGACCTATTTCCTCGCAATGTACTGTTCCGGATTCCTGTCGAACTTTTCCTTGCAACTCTTCGCGCAGAAATAGTACGTCGCTCCTTTGTATACGGAATTTCCCGCCGCTTTTTTTTCATCGATCGTCATCCCGCAGACCGGATCCTTCGTCATCGGCCACCTCCCATCGTCCCTATTCCAGCATCGGTCACAAACCCATTTTCGTCTTTTGCACCGCCTTGCGTCAAGCCCGTGCGGAAAGAACGTCGCCCCGCTTGATTTCCCACGACGAATTCCATAGGGCGGGGTTGTTTTTATCCGGGTTAATATTGCGACCGACAAGACGGGATCGGCGAGAGAGGCGCCCGGTCATCTTTGGAAAACCGTATTGCGCTTCAGTCTCGATCTCAATCAAGGCGCGGTCTAGAACTTGTTCAGCACCAGACCCGTCAGCGGTTTTGGATAAAAGTAAGTGGACTTCTGCGGCATGCGGTCGCCGACCAAGACCACGTCCCGGACCTGACCGATCTTGGTGGGGTTGAGAAAGAAGGCCAGGCCGGCCGAACCGCTTTGAACCGTCTTCACGGCCGCTTCTTCGTCCTTGACGAACTGAATCTGATTTTCTTTCTTGGCGGCGGGGTCCGTAATCCCCAGCGCGCCTTCCAGAATGTCTTTTTGAAAAATCGAGACGTCCAACGCCTCCAGAGCTTTGGAGGTCTTGGGCGCAAGTTCCGGCTTGAGTTTCAGAAGGTGGAACGCATTCTCGCTCTTGGCGTACATCCCGAAAACGACGGCGGATCGTCCCGCCGCGGACATCTCATCCAAGAGTTTTTTCCGAACCTGGGATTCCGTGGCGTTATTGAAGTCCAAATGGGTCACGTCAAACGACCGGGCCAGCCGCTGCTTCAGGGTTCTGAGATCGCAGGGCAGCGGGTTCATGATGACGCGGTGAATCGGCAGCAGCGAGATACCGGCGTCATCCATGTTGGAGCAGAAAATAAAAACCGCCTCATACGGTTTCGGACCCGGGGAAGGATCCTTTTCCCGCATCTCTTTCATGAAGTTCAGGGCCGTCTCGTAACGATGATGGCCGTCCGCAATGAACAGGGGATGATCCTTGATGGAGTCGCTCACGGCGTTCAGCACGGACGGGGTCGATATCTTCCAGAGTCGGTGACGGATCTCTTCTTCTCCGATGAAATCGACGAGGGGACGGGCCTCATCGACCGAGCGCTCCAACGCGGCGATCACATCGCCGGCCGGATCGGAATAGAGCATGAAGATGGGACTGGGGTTGGCGTGGCAGGTCCGCATCAGTCGCAGCCGATCCTGCTTGGCCTTCGGAAACGTGAACTCGTGCGGAAAAATCCGGCCCTTTCCGATCTCCTCCAGTTGGACCAACGAGAAGAACCCCCTCAGCGTTTTCTTTTCCTTGCTCGGCAGAACGTAATCGAGTTTGTACAGATACATGGACGGGTCCCTGTCCCTTTGAAGCACCCCCTGTTTGACCCAGTCTTTCAGAAAGGATGCGGCGCGGGTGTAGCGGTTGTTGGTGGGGCTGTCCTCGGGGTTCTCCTTGCCCAATTCCACGCGAATGATGTTGTACTCATGGTTGTGATAATAACGATCCTGCGCCTGGGCATTGATGACATCGTAGGGCGGACAGACCACTTTGCGAAGGTCCTTGACCTTATTGGTGTTGTATCGAACGCCCTGAAACGGCAAGAGAACGGCCATCGAAACTCCTCCGGAACGATGATGAAAGCTCTCCCGCAGCGGAACGGCGGGGCATTTTTGATGCGATCAGCGGAAAACCCTGAGATGATATTTTGGCTCAACCCGCCCCTTCGGGCCGGGTGAGACCGATGCGGCTTCAGCGATAACGCTGCACCGTGAAACGGTAAAGCTCGACCGCATCCTCGGTTAAGATGCCCGCCTTCTGCCTCGCCTCCCGAATCTGTTGCTCCGCGGTTTCGATCCCATCGAGGTCCGGCAGCAACACGCCCCGCTTCGAACCCCGAACAACGAGGACGCCGAATCGTTTCGGGTCCAAATCCCGGGCGGCGGCCGGAACCGGGACCGAGAGGACATCCACAGAACTGTCGATCTCCTTGAACTCTTCCAAGGTCACGGGACTGAAACGAGGGTCTCGGGTAGCCGAGGCGATCGCGTTATGGACCACCTCTTCCGCCGCCGTTGGACGGGCCGGCTGATACGTACCGACACAACCGCGCAGTTGACCGTTTTTCTTCAGGCAAACAAACACGCCCGCCGGCTGTGGGAACATCTCATTCAGGAACGCGGGAACCGGTATCACGATCTGCGTGCTCAGATATTCCAGGATGGCGTCACGGGCCAATTCAACCAGCGGGTGGGCTCTCGGTAAAGGCATAGAAGCCGATTGCGGAATCAATGATCCCGGGAGACGACATAATCGGCGACCACCTCCATCGCGGCCTTGTGGACGGAAGGGTCGAACGATTCAAGGTAACCGGCGGACTTCTGGATATATCCCCGGGCCACGGAAAACGCATACTCGATCGATCCATGACGGTGCATCAGGTCCAAGATTCCATCAAACTGTTTTTCCGACGAGTCGCCCGCGCCGAAGGTTTGCGTCACTTGTTTCTTTTCCTCATACGAACAGTTGCGCAACAAATGAATCAAGGGAAGCGTAACCTTTCCTTCTCTCAGGTCCGCCCCGAGCGTCTTGCCCAAGCGCTGGGTCTGGGCGATATAATCCAGCGTGTCATCCGCGACTTGGAAGGCAATGCCGAGGTTCTGTCCGTATTGATACAGGGACTTTTTCTGATCGGAGGATCCGCCGCTCACGATCCCTCCCAGGTGACAGGAGGCGGCGATGAGGCTGGCCGTTTTATGTTGGATGATGCGAAGGTAGTCCGACTCCGCAATCTCCAGGTCGCTGTTGTAGGCATGCTGGACCATTTCTCCCTCGATCATCTGCGAGCAGGCTCGTTGGAGAACAAGGTTGACTTCTTGGTTGTTCAGACTCAGGCCGTGGGCCACCGCCGTGGCGTAAAGATAATCGCCGACCAGAATACTGGCGTGGTTGCCCCAGAGCGTCCGCACCGTTTTTTTCCCCCGTCGAAGGTTGCCTTCATCGATGACGTCATCGTGGAGCAGCGTCGCGGTATGAATAAATTCCACGACGGCCGCCAACAAAATATGATCTTCGCCCGGCGATGGACAAAGCTTGGACGACAGGATCATCAGGAGCGGCCGAATGCGTTTGCCGCCGCTGTTAAGGATATACTGCGCCACTTGATTGATGAGCGGCACCTCCGATGAAAGGTTTTTTTGGATCTGCGCTTCCACCTTCAGAAGGTCCGGACGGTACCGCTCCCAGATATCTTGAATGGTTGGAAAAGACGAGGTTTTCGCGGAAGGAAACATACGCAGATAGTAGGCCAGGGGTAAGGATTTGTCAAGACAAAATATGGGAACATCCGCCCGCCTTTCCTTGACACCCATCCGACAGCTGCGTATCATGGACTCATGGAAATATGGCGACAAGAAATCGCTTTGAAAGGCCGCTGCGTCACTTTTTTGGTGGGCCAGACCGGGCTCAATCTGGAAACTTCGGCCCGGGTTGAAAATCGCGTGCTCAAGAGTTCTCCGAACTATCCCGACGTGATTCCGAAACAGGCGATCATCCGAACGCAAAAAGGCGAGATCCGGGGCCGGGAGGCCACCTTTGTCGTCAAGGCCTACGTTCCCGATACCGTCATCGTGGAGGCCACCTTCGAATTTTACGATCTCGCCACGGAACCTCTGCTCGAGCTTAACAGCGATCTGCTGCTGGAGAGCCGCCGCATCTTAAACGAGTTTCAGTGCAATCCCGAGTTCGATGAAGAGTACAGCGTCTACTGCATCTCGGATTATCAGGGAGATCCCGAGATGTTTCTGGCGCTCCACGGCGAAAAAATCGCCGCGTTGCTTAAAACGGAGCGGATTCCTTTGGATGAGGAAGAAATCAAGGCGACCCTGCGGTCGAACCTGAAATACGGGAAAGACGACCTGACCGTGGTGGACTGGGACGGGGCCTTCATCTTTGACCCCCAGGGAGACTTCGATGCGAACATCGAACTTTTTGAAATCAGCAACCTTCAACTCCTGAAATCACGAATGCTCGATGAAGAACTGGACGAGCGGTTGAAAACGACCCTCCAGCTGCTCCGACGGCGCCCGGAACAATCGTGGCTCCGGTCCAAGCAGGTCCGGTCGGTGCTGCGGGAGATCATCCAGACCCGGACCACATCCATCCTCGAATCCCAGGCGATCGAGCACAGCATCAAACTGATCGGGGATTGGTACACGGCCCGGCTCTACGCGCTCATTGCTAAAAAGTTCCACCTCGATGAGTGGCGGCAAAACATCAACGAGAAGCTCGACATCCTCGAAGACGTCTATACCATGGCCGCCGAAAACTTCTCGATATCCTTCAACACCACGCTGGAGTTCATCCTCATCGGCGGCTGGTTTATCCTCCAAATCGGGTGGTTTGCGCTGCTGTTCATGGAACTCTACCTTGCGAAATAGACCCGGGTCTTCTCCTTCCCTTCAAAAAAAGCTTGACAAGCCGGGAGCCGGTACTGTATTTTGAGAATCAAAATCAATTTCATCGAATCACCGGGCGGGAAGCGATGGCGAAGGGACCGACGATGGCCAAAGAAGTCGTTCGATTGAAGAACTATCTGGCCCAAAAGCGCCTCAAACTGACTCAACAGCGAGAAAGGATCCTGGAGGCCTTTCTCAAAGTGGATCACATCACCGCCGAGGAACTGCATCGTCAAATCTCCCAGAAGAAGCCCCACCGCATGGGTCTGGCCACCATTTATCGAACCTTGAACCTTTTATGTGAAATCGGCATCGGGCAGCAACGGCATTTTGACGATACCCGGACGATTTACGACAACGTGATCAACAAGAGGCACCACGATCACCTGATCTGTGATAAATGCGATAAGATCATCGAATTTGAATCCCCCGCCATCGAACGGCTTCAGGACGAAATGGCCGCCCGGCACGGCTTTACGCTGAGCCATCACCGGCTGGAGCTTTACGGACACTGCATCGATTGGGAAAAATGTCGGGATTGGCAAAAAACGGCCGGCCGCTGATTTTTAAAAAACGCTTATTATGAAATTGAGAACTATTCTCAGAATAATCGATCGACCGGCTTCGATGAAAAGGACGACGGGCTTCTCCATCGGTCTTATTCTCGGCCTGGGGCTATGGCTCTTTGGAACGGCCGCCGCGGACGATGAGATCCGTCTCGTCATTAAAGATCATCGGTTCTCGCCATCCGAGGTTCGGGTCAAGGCGGATACGAAGATCAAATTGATCGTCACCAACGAAGACCCAACCGCCGAGGAATTCGAGAGCTCCAGTCTCAATCGGGAAAAGGTCGTCCGCCCCGGACAATCCATCACCGTGCTCCTTCCCCCCCTCAAACCAGGCATTTATGATTTCTACGGAGAATTTCATCCGGATACGGCCACCGGAAAGATCATCGCCGAATAGGAAGAGGAGAAAATTCGGATGTTAGGAACGTTTATCATCACGTGGAGAGAAACTCTTGAGGCGGCCCTCATCGTGGGGATTCTTTTAACCTACCTGAAGAAGATCGGACAATCGAATCAATTCCGTTTTGTGTATTGGGGCGCACTGGGGGGAATCCTGACCAGCCTGGCCTTTGCCGGCCTGTCCGATTATCTCTCCGTTTTCCTCCAGGACATCGGAGAAGACATTTTTGAGACGGTCATCTTGTTTCTGGCGACGATCGTCTTGACTCACATGGTGATCTGGATGCATCACAATGCTCGCGAGATCAAAGGGGCGCTTCAACACGAAGCGGAACTGGCGATCTCGGGCAACCGACTGTGGGCCCTGGCCACGCTGGCCTTCGTGGGCGTATTCCGGGAGGGCGTCGAGACGGTGTTATTCCTCTGGGGATTATTTTTGCAAGGGGGAGGGGGGACATCCGCGGCGCCGGCGGTGACGGGCGGGTTGCTGGGCATCGGCCTCGGCATTCTGATGACCTGGCTTTTTTTCAAGGGGTTTGGCCATCTCGACCTGCGGCCCTTCTTCCGGGTGAGCGGGTTCATCCTTCTTTTCATGGCCGCCGGCATGCTTTCCTCCGGAATCGGAAAACTGGTGGCGGTGGGATGGGTTCCTCCTCTGATGGAACCGATCTGGAATACCTCCTGGTTTTTAAACGAACGGTCCTTCTTCGGCTCGCTGGTCGCGGGCATTTTCGGCTACCGCTCCAGCCCGTCATTGGTGCAGGCCCTCTTCTATCTCTTTTACTTTCCCGTCACCCTGATTTGGCTCCGGCGGCAACGCCATGATCTTGCACAATGACCCCCCTGCGCTTCATGATGGCGAGCGGCCTGACGGCCTTTCTGGGCTTGATGATCGGAGGCGCTTTCGAATCCCGTCCGGTCTATGCCCAGGCGGATTGGCAGACGATCGAGATCAAGGCGGAGGAGTATAGCTTCACTCCCCGGAGGATTCAGGTAAAGGCGAATCGTCCGCTCGAATTGGTGATCGAAAACGAAGGGCACGAACCTCATCAGTTCCGGTCGGAACTCTTCCGGGACCAGACGATCGAGGTCGAAATCGACGAAAGCGCCGTTCGGGGCCGGAATATCGACGTGGTCGATATTGCGGCCGGCAAGACGGCCCGCATCAAACTTCTCTCGCCGCCGGCGGGACAGTTTGATTTTCAGTGCCGCATTCCCAGCCATCATGGAATGGACGGGATCATTCAGATCGATGCCGATCCATCACCGACCCCCTAAAGGAGCGACGGAATGTTCAAAATGAAAACTTGGCTGATCCTGGCCGCGTTGCTTGGCTTCGCGTCCCCCACCTATGCGCTCGAGTTCGAGGTCTACCCGTATGAAACACCGAGTCAAGGAGAGACGGAGTTGGCTTACTGGTGGATCTACACCGTGAAGTCCGATAACAGCTACGACTATTTCGGGCGTCGCCTGGACAAACAGGGGCTTCAGCAGCATACCATCGAGGTCGAATACGGCATGACGGATCACTGGACGGTTTCGGCCTACACCGATTTTGAAAAGCCGAACGACGGCGATTTCAGATACGTTCAGGCCCGAGCGGTCGTGTCGCGATACCGCTTCTTCGAACAGGGCGAGCGGTTCCTCGATGGGGCGATCGAGATTGAATACTATCTTCCTCGAGACAAATTCAGCGACAGCGAAGAGATCGAAACCCGTGTCATCTTCGAAAAAGACATCGGCCGACTTTCCATCCGGCTCAACCCGATTTTTGAAAAGGACGTCAGCGGACCGGATGTCAACGAAGGGATGGAATTCGAGTACGCGGCGGGCCTGTACTATCGGGCGACCCCCCGGTGGACGCCCGGATTGGAATTTTACGGCAAGACGGGGGAACTGGGCGATCCAACGCCAAAGGGGCAGCAGGAGCATTATATCTTCCCGCGCCTGGGGGTCAACTTCTACCACGGCGTCAGCCTGGATGTCGGATACGGCTTCGGACTGACCAAGGCCAGCGATGATCAGGTGATCAAAGCCATCCTGGAGTTTGAGTTCCTATAAAAACGATGCCCCCGCTTCCCGTTCTTGGAATCAAATCCCATGCCGCCCAACGACTGAAGAGCGGCCATCCGTGGATCTTTTCAAATGAACTGAGCCGGCGGCCGAAGGGGCTGGAACCCGGCCAATTGGTGGACATCCAAAACCATCGGGGAGAATGGATCGGCCGCGGATATGTAAACCCGCGATCGCTCATCGCGGTCCGCTTGCTGCGGCGAGAGCGCTTGGAGATCGACGAGGATTTTCTGGATCGGAAAATCTCCGGGGCGCAGGCGCTTCGCGAACGATGGCTTGGGGACGAAGAAGCCTATCGGGTGGTGTTCGGAGAGGCCGACGGCCTTCCGGGTTTGATCGTCGACCGATACGGCTCCGTCCTGGTGGCCCAAATTTTGACCGCCGGGATGGACCGTCTCACCGATTTACTGCTCCGAGTCTTCATCAAACGGTTTCAGCCCTCCGCCGTGGTCGCTCGCAACGACACCGCCGCCCGGGAGCTCGAAGGGCTTTCACAAGAAAAACGACTTCTTTATGGCGAAATTCAGTCCCCCCTTGTCATCCGGAAGAACAACCTTTCGTTCGAGGTCGATGTCTGGGAAGGGCAAAAGACCGGTTTCTTTCTGGATCAATCGGAAAACTACCGATGCCTTGACGGGAGGGTCCGGGGCGCGCGCGTCCTGGACGCCTTCTGCTACACCGGGGCTTGGGGGCTCCACGCCGCCCGGTACGGCGCGAGAGAGGTGATCGGCCTGGACAGCTCGGCAAAGGCGATTCGCCGGGCGCGGGACAACGCCGAGCGAAACGGCCTGGCTTCGGTTTGCACGTTTCTTCAAGAAGACGTTTTTGACGCCCTCCGTCGGCTTCACGATGCGAAGGAGCGATTCGATTTCATCGTTCTCGACCCGCCGGCGTTTGCCAAGAGCCGGCAGAAGATCAAGGAAGCGACGCGAGGATACAAGGAGATCAACCGGATGGCCATGAGGTTGCTCTCGCCGGGGGGCGCTCTTGTGACCTGTTCGTGTTCGCATTTGGTCAGCCAAGCGTTGTTTCGCGAGATCCTGGTCTCGGCCGCGGCGGACGCCCAACGATCCTTTTACATCACGGCGTGGCGCACCCAGGGCCGGGATCATCCCATCGCACTTGCGATTCCCGAAACGGAATATCTGAAATGCACGATTCTCCAGGCCAAATAGCGCCCGTCCCTTTATCGAGGCGCCGGCGGCGGGGTCCTGGGCGATCCCGGCAGCGGGTCGGCCGAACGGAAGGATGCTTCCGGAGAAACGGCCCGACGGAGATGATCGAGGAGATAGGGGGTCAGAATCATGCGCCGCTCCGCCGATGCTTTTTCGAGGCTTCGCAGGATGGGGGCGTAGTTTTTTAACGGAAAATAGAAATAGACAAGGATCAGCGTGAAGGCCAGGAACAACACCAGCATCAGAAAAACTTTAATCGGGGGCAGGATTCCTCGGGCCAGTCCTTTAAGCCGGATGCGATTGACGGCATACCCAAAGCGGCTGCGCAAGGGTTCCTTCTTGACCGGATCCAGAACGACCTTCACCGCATCGTACAGCCCGATCATCCAGATCAACGGAACGAAGGGGGCCACGACCACGGCGGCGACGATCATCCACTCGACGGCGATCCGGTCCTCCACGGTAACCAGCATCGGCCAGATGAAGGAGATTGAAAGCGGGACCGTGACGGCGGTGAAGCCCAAAACGGCGAAGATCAAAAAGAAAAAAGCCTTTTTCGGTTGACCGTTGAGAAGCTGCCCCCAACCGGGGACCAGAAGGGAGCAGAACATCACCGGCAACGGATGACCGATCCCTTCAAAGGGCTTGGTCCGGTTTTTATCGGCGGCGTAATAGGCATGGAGGATGTTGAAAATCCAAAAAATCAATCCGGACAGGCCAAAAGCCGCGATCACCATGAAGGCGACCGAACCTGCGATATGGAATGTTTCCAAGAAAGGCGCGAGAAAATTCCAGTAGATGATGAGCAGGGCCGGGATCGAGTAGAAATTCGCCATCAGAAGAACAAAAAGGAATCCCGACTTTATTTCCAGGACATAAAACTGGCCCACTCCCCAGATCAGCAACGATAGCGTGGCGGCCACCGCGGGGCTTTTGCCTTTCAAGGATGGATCAGGCGCGTCCTTGGATGTACCATCTCTGGAAAGGTTTTTTTTAATCGGATCTTCGAGAACCCAGACCTGCTTCGGCATTTCACAAACCCCCGGACGAAGCTCCCAAAAATATAGCAGTGGGGCGCGGACTTGTCTATATTCCAATACCTTGAATTAATGGGTGTAAATTGATGAATGGAGCCCCGAAATGCGAAGCTTGATTCGCATCCTCTTTCAGGTCGGAATAAACCGGTGCGGACAAAATGACCGGGCATGAAATCGGACTATTGAAGGGTTACATGCTGGACCTCGTTGAACAGGCCCGGCAGGAATCGATAACCTACAGCACATCCGGGTACCGGGAACCACCCTATACTCCGGATGAGGCCTTGATGGATTTGCTGGCCATCCTGGACGACCGTCTGGAGTCCGAAGGCCTCCAGGTCGGGCTCTCGGAGGAGTTTCGGCACCGAATGTGGGAGGTCTGCAAGCGCTCTTTAAATCACGTAAAGGAAACATCCTGGCTGGCGGCCAACATCGGCGCGAATCGCCCCACCAAGGCGGAAATTAGATCCGTCGCTTACCGAGCCCTGTTGAAATACATCGAAACCCAGGAGAATTAGGGATCAAAGGACGCTTGGCCTACGCCGACTTCCGGGCCGGACCGTCGTTCGCAGAAAAAACCGCTCGGACTATTGCGTGGGACTCAGCATCGTGCGTTTGACGAAGCGACCTTCTTCATGAGCCAGGGCCTTGTAAAGTTGTTGGGCACAGGCATCGGAACAGGAGGCAAAAATCAAGCGATAACCTTCGTTGTAGGCCCGGGAGTTCAGTCGAAGGGGGGCGGCGAAAAGAGACCGGTTGGAGTGCGACAACGGGACCTGCACAAAAACCTCCCCCGTCTTATACGGTTCCGAATAGCTCGCTCCGACACCGTAAACGGTCTCGTTCAACGCCCCTCCGCACCAGGCGCACTCCCCGGCAATCTGCTCGCTCTTTTTCACTCATCCCCTCCCCTGGGTTATTCCTGGCGGGCCTTGAAGGCCGCCCCTTCAGACAGAAACAACGGCATCAGAGTTTCAAGCCGATCGAAACACCGTCGCGCAACGGCAGGATTGTGGCCGAAAGTTGAGGATCCGAAAAAATTCGCCGGTTAAACTCCCGAATCCCACGGACCGACGGATCGTCCGACTCTTTGACGACGGAGCCGGACCAGAGCACGTTATCGGCGATCAGCAACCCGCCTTTTCGGATTCGGGGAACGGCTTTTTCGAAAGCCATCGGGTAACGGGCCTTTTCGCAATCGATCAGGATGATATCGAACGCGTCCTGCTGACGATCGACGATCTCCAAGGCGTCCCCCACCTCGATCTGGAGTCCGGAAAGCAGACCCGCTCTTTGAAAAAAGTCGCGGGCCAAGCGGGCGTTGTCCTCTTCGTCGTCCGTGTAGACGACCCGCCCCAGGCCGTCCATCCCCTTTAAGAACCAGTAGGCCGAGTACCCGAACCCCGAGCCGAACTCGAACACCCGGCGCGCGCCGATCATGCGGGCCATCTGGCTCAGCAGCCGCCCCACCAGCGGCCCGACGATGGGGAACCGCTGCTTTTCGGCCAGCCGCTCCATCTCGGTCAGAATCCCGTCCCGGGGGGGAAGGATCCGCGTCAGGTAATCTTCAATGTCCGGATGGATGATATCCATGGAACGTCCAACACCCCTTTCTACCAAACCGGTTCCGATCGCTTCACCAATAATGTTCTGACCCGCGGGTCCAGCGGCAGGTCCGCCGCCATGGCCCGGGCGCGGGGGCTCATTTTGGACCACGTGCCCTCCAGGATCCGTCCGATCTTCGCCTCATCCCATTGGGTGATATAATCCTCCAGCTTGATTTCGAGGAAGGCCAGGGCATCGGCATCCTCCACGAGTTGCGTATCGGGATCTTTGGGAAGGCGGAGCCCCGTAATGATGCGATGGACCTCGCGGATCGTCGTCTCCGGATAACCGATCCGTCTTAAAATCTCGGACGCGGCGTCGGCGGAATGGGCCGCCGTCGCCGCGCGCCATTGACGATAGCCGCCGGCATCCATGCGATACCGGTTTCGGGGAACCTCCCAACGCCTCAAGGTATGCGAACGCGCCGCCAGCCGGACCGCTTCGGACGCGGAGGCATCGAGCCGTTCGATCCAGGCATAAACCGTTTGCGCAAAGATGAATTCGCGGGCGTACGGCTTCCCGCCGACCCTCTGCCGCCGTGGATCCCGACGGTTGACGCGGTCGAATTCGTTCAGGGCTTTCTCAAGAAGAGTCTGCGTCTTCATCGGAGCGCGTCAACAATACCGGTGAGAAAAAAATGCGCACTGAAGCGGTTCGTAAGCCGAGTTCTGTGCCCCTTGGGATCGCTCCGCCGGGGCGGCGATCATTTCTCTGGGATCCCGATTACTCGGGACCTCAAGCAACCAACCCGTTCCGCCCGGAATGAATTCGCTTCAGACGGGCCGTCCTAGGGTCCTTGGAGGACCAGGCGGAACCTATTTGGTCTTGCTCCGAATGGGGTTTGCCGTGCCCCCGCCATCACTGGCGGGGCGGTGAGCTCTTACCTCGCCGTTTCACCCTTGCCCGAATGCGTCCGAGATGACTGGAGCTCCCCTGCCATCTCTTCCGCACCGTCGGCGGTCTGTTCTCTGTGGCACTTTCCGTCCCCTCGCGAGGCCTGGGCGTTACCCAGCATCCTGCCCTCTGGAGCTCGGACTTTCCTCACCCCGCGTGCTCGTGCGGGGCGCGATCGCCTGAACCACTTCAGTGCGCAACTCTACTATACAGGGTTTGGAGGCCCTCCTGCAAGTGCAACGCACTCACATCCGGATCTCTTCCGAGAACCTCAATTCCGACTCGTCCGTGATTTCTTCCAGGCAGGTGAAGCAGGTGAACGGGAAGGCATCGACCGGCAGGGCGCAGGCCTCGGCCGTCAGGGTGTCGGTCTCCACGGCCGGGCCGCTGCAGGTTTTATGAATGAGCACGATCACGGGTTCGTTTCCTTCGGCATCGGCTACTTTTGATTGGTGATATCCTCGATCGCCTTGAGGCGGCCGGCTTCTTCCTTTTTCAATTCCTCCGCCTTTTGCCGGGTGGAGGAAATCGACTCGCTCCCTTCCGAAACGTCGCCGTTCAATGACTCGGCCTGGACGCGGATAAAAATAAAATAACAGAGATAGGCCGAGAGGATCACAATCGCCATCATCCCCAGCCGGAGCGAGATTTTCACGAATGCGCTCTCGGATCGTTTCCGCAAAAAGCTCAAGCCCCACAGACTCACGACCAGAACGGGCAGAACCCCCACGAGGATCAACCGGTATCCCGGAGGCTGGCGACCGACCCATTCCCGAACCCGGGCCGAAAACGACGCCGCGGGTTGCGAAGCCGAAAGCGGCTCCGGCATTTTGATCTCCGGCGGCAGTTCGACGGCCTTCGCGGACGAGCGGTATTCGGCCGGGACGCGGGAAAGATCATCCGTAAATACCTCGACGCCGTTTCGATCCACGTATCGGTAAATCGGCGGAGGGGACCCCTTTCCGGAACCATTCGCGCCGGCGATCGATCTCCCCGACGCCGAAAACGCGACGGCAAACAGGACAAACAGGATGAGGAGGACGCGTCTCAATTCGCCATCCGCAACGGGATTATAGATTCGTCGGACTGCTCGGTGCCTCGGTCCCCAGGACGCGTTCGGCGGCCCGGGCCATTTCGGCGTCGTGCTCGTGATTCAGGGTAAAGATCCGGCACTGAACGATCTTGGCCGGGATGAAATCGAAGTACTCCCGCAAGATCTCCTTCGAAACAACCTTCGTGGAAGGATCGTAGACGTAGATCTGGAACTCCCCCATGCTCAGGGGATTCAGCGGCCTCGGATCCTGGTTGGCCATGTCGACTTTGAACGGGAGTTTCTTCAAGGATGCCGGAAGCTGCTCGCGGATTCGCCGCTCCACCGTTTCCTGCTCGAGGAACGTTCGGCCGCGCTCGCCGCCGCGGGTGGGAAGGGTAATGTCGTAGGCCATCTTCCATTTCACGTCCCGGTGGAAGATCAACTGCCACTCGTCGTACAGCTTCCGTTTTTTGGCGTCCGAAGACCGCTTCCACCGACGGATCTCTTCCAGCAAAGACCATTCGGTCAATTGGAGATATTCCGAACGGCGCTTGATCGGATGATAAGGGAAGATCCTCCGGATCGTGTCGTGGAAGATGTCGCGCAGATGCAGGTCGATCGCCCGCGTTGTCCGATGGTAATACACATTCGAATAGAGGTAAAGGCGGGTGTTTAAAAACATCTGCAGGGCCGAGAGCCCTGTCTTGTGAAGCGTGAGACCCTTGTCCGTGAAAAACGTGTAATGGATCAGCCGCCGGATATCGACGGGACCGACCGCCACGCCGCACATGTAGGAATCGCGGAGCACGTAGTCCATGTTGTCGGCGGTGTAGATTCCGCCCAGGATCGGCTGGAGGAAAACCAGCCAGGGTGGGTATTTCGCGCTGTTCTTTTGCGGATCCTTGAGGATCAAAAAAGCGACATGGTCCGGGTTGATCTCCTCTCCGCGCCCGAACGGGCCGGAAGGACTGCGGCGGATCCGCCGGATCAGGCTTCCCAGTTCGTCCCGGATGATATACTGGCCCAGAATCTCATGCGTGATCCCGTACTGGGCCAGGAAATTATCGTCGAAGAAATGGCCGAACGGGCCGTGGCCGATGTCGTGGACCAGGGCCGTGACGCGGAGCAGCTCCTCGATGAAATTCTCGGACGGGCAGTCCGGAACGATCTCGGTCAACGAGGCGTAGAGATGCCGCGCGAACCGCCCCGCGACGTGCATCGCGCCGATCGAATGCTGGAAGCGGCTGTGCTCGGCCGAGGGGAAGACCCAGCGGGCGCTCTGGAGCTGGTAGATATACCGGAGCCGTTGAACCCACGGCGAGTCGATCAACTGTTTCTCCGTGATTTCCGGCTGCGGGTCCGGATAGGGAACCGTGAAGGTGATGTATTCATGGATGGGATCGGCGATCAGCGCGTGGCCTTCGTACAGAGAGCCTTTATACATGCGACGTCTCCTGCGCCCGGTGGCGGAGATAGCGGTACTCCTTGATGAAGTAATAGGCGCAGGGATACACGACGATGCTCGCGGCGATCCCCAGCAGGGTCGTCCCGAGAAGAAACGGCTTGAGGTAGGGCTCCAACTGGGGGATGGCGTTTACAATCGTGAGATCCTGCCAATGGATCGGATGCAGAAGCTCGTGCCGGCCGTAGATCTTGATCCCGATCCAGAGACTGGTCCCGAAAATCGGGGCAAAGGTCCAGGGGTTGTTGAACAACGTTCCGAGAATGACCGCCACGGGATTCAGCCGAAGCACCCACGCGAGAAAGAAGGCGCTGATGAAATGGAGGCCGATAAACGGCGAACAGGAAATAAAAACCCCCAGGGAAAAAGCCGCGGCGATCCGGTGAGGGTTGTCATCCAGATGCAGAATGTCCTTGACCTTGTTCCGCCAGTAGGAAATCGTGATCATAAACGGCCAAAGTGCTCGTAGCCCCTCACGCTCAAAGGAACCGCGCGGCTCTCCTTTCCGATCAGCGTGATTCCGCGGCTTTTGGAAACAACGGTGCCGATCGGGGTTACGGCCAAGGCCATCCGTTTCGCCGCGGCTTCGACCGCCGCAACTCGTTTCCGGTTCACCGTAAAAAGCAATTCGAAATCCTCCCCGCCCCGAAGGGCATAGTCCGCCGCGGACCGGTTCAAGCGGCGGGCATAGGAGGCCAACGCGGTCGAAACCGGCAGGCGGTCCCAGTCGATCCGGGCCCCCGCCCGACTGGCCTCGCAAAGATGCCGCAGGTCGGAGGCCAAACCGTCCGAGAGGTCGATCATCGCCGTGGCCCATCCCCGCCGGCTCAGCAGACGGCCGAATTCCACCCGGGGAACGGGAAAGAAATGACGACGGACCAGGCGCGACTCCAGGGCCGGGGAGTTCGGGCGTTTTTTCATTTTTAAAATTTCCAGCCCCGCCCGGGAATCCCCCAACGTGCCGGTCACATAGATCCGGTCGCCGGATCGTGCGCCGGAACGGGGAACGGCGGCGCCACGTCCGATCACTCCCAGCATCATCACCGTGATCGAGATCCCTTTCGGGGAGCCGGAAACGTCCCCGCCGATCAACGCGACCCGATAGCGGCGGGCCAAGGCCAGCATCCCGTGATAGATTTCGTCCACGGCCTTCACCGGCGTTCGGCCCGGCGCGGCGAGACTGACCAGGAAAGCGACGGGCCGGCCGCCCATCGCGGCGATGTCGCTGAGATTGACGGCCAACGCCTTGTACCCGATCTGGCGGAAGGAACTGTAGGCCCGATCGAAATCGACCGCCTCCACCAACGTATCCGTCGTGACGATCCAATCCCGGTCGGAGGAGGTCCGGAAAACCGCCGCGTCATCGCCCGGTCCGATGGAAACAAAGCGGGGCGGCGATGGGATCCGCCGAAACAGGCGACGGAGGAGACCGAACTCCCCGAGTTGGTTCAGCGTCATGCGATGGATCGAGGTCTCACGCGTTCGCTCTTCCCGGACCGGTCGCGTCCGCGCGCCGAAATGGCCGGCGCCAACACCTTTTCCCGGCGGACCTTCTGCGCCACGGGACGCTGAACTTTGGAGCCGGCCGCCCGCCGAAGGGCCGCCGGAAGAACATCGTCCATGGTTTCGGCAAAGACAAACTCCATCCCGCGACGGACGTGTTTGGGCACTTCCTCCAGGTCCTTTTCGTTGCGCTTCGGCAGGATCACGGTCTTGATCCCGGCCCGCCGCGCCGCCAGAATTTTTTCCTTCAACCCGCCGATGGGCAGCACGCGTCCCCGGAGGGTAACCTCCCCCGTCATGGCCACGTCCCGGCGGACCGGCACGTTGGTAAACACGGAGGCGAGGGCCGTCGCCATCGTGATCCCTGCCGAGGGCCCGTCCTTCGGAATCGCGCCGGCCGGCACGTGGATATGGATGTCGTTCTTGGAAAATAGATCCGGTTTGATGCCCAACGTCTTTTCCCGGGACCGGATGTAGCTCAAGGCCGCCTGCGCCGACTCTTTCATGACATCCCCGAGGTGGCCGGTCAACATCACGCCCCCTTTTCCCTTCATGAAGGTGGCCTCGATATAGATGATGTCTCCGCCGGTCTCGGTCCAGGCCAGGCCGGTCGCCACGCCGATCTCGTCTTTTTCCTGCTCGGCCTCCGGAAGATGTTTCGGAACCCCGAGGAGCTTGTGGACGTTGGCCGGCGTGACGGTGAAATGCTTCTCCTTGCCCTCCGCGATCTGCCGCGCGATTTTTCGAAGAACGGTCGCCAGCTCCCGCTCCAGGTTCCGGACGCCGGCCTCCCGGGTGTATTGCTGAATGATCGACCGAACGGCCGGGTCGGTAAGGGTCACGTTCTTTTCCGTAATGCCGTGCTCCGTCAACTGCCGGGGGATGAGAAAATTGCGCGCGATGCCGAGCTTCTCCTCCTCGGTATATCCGGAGAGTTCGATCACCTCCATCCGGTCCCGCAGCGGCGGCAGGATCGTATCGGTGATGTTGGCCGTGGTGATGAACATCACGTTGGACAGGTCGAACGGCACGCCCAGATAATGATCGCTGAAGGCGTTGTTCTGCTCCGGGTCCAACACCTCCAACAGCGCGGCGGAGGGGTCGCCCCGGAAATCGGCCCCGACTTTATCGATCTCGTCCATCATGAAGACCGGATTGTTGGTTCCGGCCTGCTTGATGCCTTGAATCAATCGACCGGGCAGGGCCCCGACGTACGTCCGGCGATGCCCCCGGATCTCGGCCTCGTCGCGGATACCGCCCAGGGAAATGCGCACGAACTCCCGTCCCAGCGCCCGGGCGATCGATTTCCCGAGCGAGGTCTTCCCCACCCCCGGCGGACCGACGAAACAAAGGATCGGGCCCTTCATCTTGTCTTTCATCTTCCGGACGGCCAGATACTCGAGGATCCGCTCCTTGACCTTTTCGAGGTCGTAATGATCCGTGTCCAGCACCTTGGAAGCCGCTTTGATGTCCAGATTGTCCTTGGTCTTTTTGCTCCACGGCAACTCCACCAGCCATTCCAGATAGCTCCGGACCGTGGAGGCCTCCGCGGAGTCGGGATGCATATGTTCCAACCGCTTGAGCTGCTTGTCGGCCTCCTTGGATACCTTCTCGGGCATCTTGGCCTCTTTGATCCGCTTCCGGAATTCCGTCACCTCCTCGGCGCGCTCATCGACGTCGCCCAGCTCCTTTTGAATCGCCTTCAGCTGCTCCCGAAGGAAATATTCCCGCTGGGTCTTGTCCATTTCGCCCTTGGCCTCGGCCTGGATCTTCTGCTGCATGTTCAGAACGCCCAGCTCCTTGGCCAGAATCTCGCTCACCTTCTTGAGGCGCTCGGTGGGATCGAGGATCTCCAACACCTCCTGGGCCTCCTCCACCTTCAAACCCAGATTCGAAATGATCATGTCGCTCAGGCGGCCCGGGTCGTCCAGATTCTCGATCACCACCAGGACCTCCGGCAGCACGAGTTTTCCGAACGTGCTGATCTTTTCGAGCTGTTCTTTGACGGTCCGGATCAGCGCCTCCAACTCGAGCGGCCGCTCCTCGATCTTGGGCTCGACGATTTTTTGGATCCGGACCCGATAATACGGTTCCGATTCGACAAAACTCAGGATGCGGGCCCGCGTGAGGCCTTGTACCAGGATCTTGATCCGGCCGTCCGGAAGCTTCAGCATCCGCATGATCATCCCGACGGTGCCCACGGTATGGATGTCCTTCGGGTCCGGATTTTCAACATCCAAAACCTTCTGGGCGGCCATCAGAATCATCCGGTTGCCGGCCAGGGCCTCGTTGATGGCGCGGATCGACATCTCCCGCCCGACGAACAGGGGAAGAACCATGTAGGGGAAGACGACGATATCCCGCACCGGAAGGAGCGGAAGCGTCTCGGGAATCTCGATCGGTTGCTGCATCGTTTCTTTGTCTTGTTCTGCCACGTGAATGACCCCCTTGAGGAGTTAAGTGATTTCGACGGTGATTTATTTGATCTCGATCTTGATCGCCCGCTTGCGCCGGTCCTCGATCTTCGGGAAGCGAAGGACCAAAACGCCCTGCCGATAGATGGCCTCGGCTTTCTTCGGATCCACGGCAAACGGAAGATGGATGATGCGGCGGAAATCTTCAAAACAGCGCTCCATCCGCAAATAATGTCCGGCTTCCTGCCCTTCGCCCCGCTGGCCTCTCCGGCCTTCGATCGTCACCTGATCGTCCGCCAGACGGACCGCGACCTCGCCGGGTTCGATCCCCGGAAGATCGGCTTCGATCACAATCGCATCCGATTGCTCGTAGATGTCCACCAACGGGGAATCCGTCTCGCCCACCATGTCCCGGCCTTCTTTCCCTCCCGCGCGCAAGGCCTTCGGAAGCAATCCCAAGGGATTTTGGATGATCTTCATATGAAAGAACGGATCGTTCGGCACAAGGAGGATCTCCCGGATTAGGCCTGCAACTTCAGACTCTTGAGATACTTAAGGAACGGCTTTCCCAAATCCGGACGTTTCAACCCGAACTCGACCGTCGCTTTTAAAAAACCCAACTTGTCTCCGGCGTCGTAGCGCACCCCCTGGAGTTTCTTGCCGTACATCACCCTTTGCCGAGCCAGGATCCGAAGGGCGTCGGTCAGCTGGATCTCCCCGTTTTTCCCGGGGGGCGTTTTTTCCAACGCCTTAAAGATTTCCGGCGTCAGGATGTAACGACCGATCACGGCCAAATTGGACGGGGCCTTCAGGGGCAGGGGCTTTTCGATCAGGTCTTCGATCCGGAAAAGATCCGGCTCGATCGGCTCGGCCTTGATGACCCCGTACTGATAAACCTCGGACTTGGGCACGGGCTGGATGCCCACAATCGGAGCTTGAAGCCGTCCATAAACCTGGATCATCTGCTGGATGGCCGGGACCGGAGCGTCCAGAATGTCGTCCCCCAAAATCACCGCGAAAGGTTCATTCCCGATCAAATGCCGGGCGCACAGTATGGCATGACCCAGACCGCGCGCATGCCTCTGGCGCACGTAACAAAAATCGGCCAGGTCCGCGATTTCCTGGATTTCCTTTAAGAGGCCTTTTTTCCCGTTCTCGCGAAGGTTTTCCTCCAGTTCAAACGAAACGTCGAAGTGATCTTCGATGGCCCGCTTTCCCCGGCCGGTGATGATGATGATCTCCTGAATGCCGGCCGCGACCGCCTCTTCCACGACGTACTGAATCAACGGCTTGTCCACCAGCGGAAGCATCTCCTTTGGAGAGGCTTTCGTGGCCGGTAGAAACCGGGTTCCCAACCCCGCCGCCGGGATGATGGCCTTGATCACGTTGGACGAGGTCATGAGCTCCATTCTACTGAGAGGATCGACGAAAAGTCAACTTCACCCGGCGGAGGGGGCGACGTGAGCCCCTGCAAATAGTTCAGGCCAGGGATTGCAGCTCTTCATAAATCTTTCGTACCTGGCCTTCGATCGTTTCCAGAGCCTGTCCCCCGTCGATGATGTAGTCGGCCTTGCTTTTCTTCCGGGTCTGGGGCATCTGCGCCTCGATCCGCTTGACCGCTTCCTCCCGGCTGAGTCCGTCCCGTCTCATAATACGGCCGATCTGTTTCCGGCGGTCGATCGTCACAAGGATCACCTTGTCCATCAGCTGATACGATCCGGTCTCGATGAGCAAGGCGGCGTCGAACAAAACGACCGCTTTGGGATCCTTTTTCTCGATTTCCTTCCGCAGGCGCTCTTCCTCCATAAACACGTAGGGATGAACGATCGAGTTCAGCCGTTCCCTTTTTTCGGGATGGTCGAACACGATGCGGCCCAGTTCGGCCCGGTTGAGCGTCCGGTCCGGATTTAGGATTTCCGGTCCGAAGGACTCCACGATCCGGCTTAAAGCCCCCCGGCCGGGCTCGACCGCTTTGTGGGCCAGCTCATCCGCATCGATCAGATAAGCGCCCAACTGTTTGAACATCTGCGCCACCAGCGACTTCCCGCTTCCGATCCCGCCCGTCAGCCCGACAAGGAGCATCGCCCTCCGTCCTTTCTCATTCGTGTTTGTTGCCGGCGCATTCTCGTTCGCGCCCCGAATCTTCACGGCCGAATTTAAAGGCAATGATTCTACCATAAATCGGGGCGCCGTCTCCAGTCGCGTTGACTAGACGCATACCCTCTGCTAAACTTTCCCTATGAACGATGCCGCGAAGAAAATCCGGGCCCTTCAGGACAACATCGAACAGGTGATCAAGGGAAAACCGGAGGTGGTCCGGCTGACGATCACGGCGTTGTTGGCCCGCGGGCACCTCTTGATCGAGGATGTTCCCGGCATCGGCAAAACCACCCTGGCCCACAGTCTGGCCCGGTCCCTGGACTGCAGCTTCCGACGCATTCAGTTCACCAGCGACCTGCTTCCCTCCGACATCCTGGGGGTCACCATTTATAATCAGCAGACCCAGACCTTTGAATTCAAACTCGGGCCGATCTTCGCGAACATTATTTTGGCGGACGAGATCAACCGGACCACGCCCAAGACCCAGTCCAGTCTTCTGGAAGCCATGAACGATGCCCAGGTCTCCGTGGACAGCCACACCTACCCGCTTCCCAGCCCGTTCATGGTCATGGCCACGCAGAATCCTCTCGAACACCACGGAACCTATCCCTTGCCCGAGTCGCAGCTGGACCGCTTCCTGATGCGGATCGGAATCGGCTATCCCGACCCCGAAAACGAGAAGGTCATCCTGACCACCCAGCGACTTTTTCAACCGGCCGGCGACCTCAAACCGGTCCTGAGCACGCACGAGGTCCTGGAGCTTCAAAACGCCGTCGACCGCGTCCGCGTGGATGAAAATCTGGTGGACTATCTTCTGTCCCTGACCCTGGCGACGCGGAGCAACGAACGGTTTGCGTTGGGGGTCAGTCCGCGCGGCGCCATGGCGTTGCACAAGACCGCGCAGGCTTACGCCCTGGTCGACGGACGGAATTACTGCGTCCCCGACGATATCAAACGGCTGGCCCCGCTGGTCTTCGCCCACCGCGTGATTCTCAACACCCAGTTCGAAACCGACGGCCGCCGCAGCGAGGACGCCGAGCGCATCGTTCAAGAATTGGTGAACCAGGTCGCCGTTCCGCTTTGAGCGGGAATCCATCTTTTTATGTCCTCCTTCCTCACCAGACTTCAGCGGCTGATCTACCGGAACCGCTCGATCACCTTCACGCCGACCGGCACCCGTTTCGTGCTTCTCACCTTGGCCGTCGGCGTGGCGGCGGTGAACACCGGGAACAACCTCCTCTATCTCATCCTCGGGATGATGCTGAGCCTGATCATCGTCTCCGGGATTCTGTCCGAACAGTCCCTCCGCAAAATTTCCTTCGAATGGCGCTTCCCCGTCCGAATCTTCGCGCAGGAGCCCGTTCCGGTCGAGATCCGGATCACCAACGGCAAACGGTTTCTTCCTTCCTATTCGTTCCGCGTGGACGAGGGAGAGGACGCGTCCCAGTCCGTCTACACCTTTCAACTGTCCGCCGGGCAGACCACCGTTTTCCGGAAGACGACCCGGTTTGAAAAACGAGGATTCCAGGCGTTGCCGCCGTTGCGGTTCCACACGGCCTTCCCGTTCGGTTTTTTTCAAAAGACCCTGATCCGTCCCCAGACCCGCACGGTGCTGGTCTATCCCCGGGTCCTTCCCCGACCTCCGGGCATCGACCGGATGACTTCGCGGCTCGGCCGGGACCACGAATACCCGGTGCGGGGAAGCGGCGCGACTCTCCACAACCTGCGGGATTACACGCCGCGGGACGACGCCCGCGGAATTCACTGGAAAGCCTCCGCCCGCGAGTCCAAGCTCCTCCTGAAAGAATACGAGCGCGAGGAGGACGACCACGTCCATCTGGTGTTCAGCAATCACCTGCCTTTTGTATCGGGGGACCGCTCCGGCGGAGAGGAACAAGGGTCCTCACATGCCCCCCGCACCCCCGCGCTCGGACGGGCCAAGCCCGATCCTCGCTTATTTTCTGGATCGGGGGGCCGCTCCGATGCGCCGGAAGCGGCGCTTCAGAATTTCGAACGGGCCGTCGAGTTGACGGCCTCGCTGGCCTATGAGTTCAACCGTCACGGCTATGCGGTCGACCTGCAGACGCTTTCTGAAAACGCCGACGGGCCGGAAACGCCCATGGATCTCGACGACGTTCTCAAAACGCTGGCGCTGATCCAACCGGTCTATGATTCCACGGAACAAAGCGAGCGGGATCGGATCAACCGGAGAATCGCGGCCCTCGCCCGGTCCGCCGCGTTCGGAGGGCGCCGGATCCTGATTCTTCCATCGCCCGACCCGATGTGGGACACTCTGCGGGGACGCTACTCGAACGTCCTGGGCGCCGGCGAACCCCGGTTCGAGGCCTGGTCCCGGACGGGAGGAAAACGCCCATGACGCTGGACCTCACGTTTCAGATCACCTCGCGCCTCCTGGCCTTGATCGGTTTGCTGTCCCTGATCTTGACGAACGAATTCTCCTTGTTATTCGCGTTCACGGCCGTCGCGGCGGTGGCGGCCAGTTTTATCCTCGTCCTGCGCGGGATGACCTTTAATCTGAACCGCCAGATCTGGACCTCGGTCAACTTGGCCGTGCTGGCTTTTTTCATCATCGACCTCTCGGTCTTTTCCCAATCCCTTTTGACCGCCAGCACCCATTTCATCGTTTTTCTGATGATCAATAAACTGTTCAACCTCCGGACGCCCCAGGATCATTTCCAGCTTTACCTGATCAGCTTCCTGCAGCTCCTGGCCGCCTCCACCTATACGATCGACGTCACTTTCCTGGTTTCCTTCGTGCTGTATCTCCTGACCGCCACCTGGGCCCTGCTGCTTCATCACCTGACGATGGAAAAAGCGAGACTCACCGGCCGGGGACCGGCCGGCCAGCCGTCCGGCTGGGCGTCCGGATTGACCTGGGCTTTTTTCATGAGCACGAACGGCATCGCGGTCGCCGCGCTGGGATGCGCCCTTCTTCTGTTCATGTTCATCCCGCGGGTCGGCCTGGGCTTTTTCCACCGAACGCAATCCAGCCTGATCCGGACGTCGGGTTTTTCCGAGGAAGAGGACCTGGGCGAGATCGGTTCGGTTAAAAAGGACCCGACCGTGATCATGCGGGTCCATCCCTCCCGTCCGCTTCCGGACGTCGAGGGAATTTACTGGCGCGGTATGGCATACGATTTTTACAACGGCCGGGCCTGGCGCAACAGTTTCGGCAGCGGCCGCTTCGTGTCCTCCGACGGCAACGGCGTCTTCAATCTGGCCTATCGACAACACCCCGAACGGGCGATCACCCAGGAGACCATCCTGGAGCCCCTGGACACCGCCGTTCTCTTCGGCGCGCCGGACGTGGTTCAGGTGGGCGGTCAGTTCTCCACCATCCGGGCGAACGCGACGAATTCCATCTCCCTTCCGGCGGTTCCGGCGACGCGGATCGAATACATTCTCACCTCCGTCCTGCCGGCCCTGACGCGGTCGGACGCCGAAACCCGGACGATTCCGGCCCCCGGCCCCCCGCTCCGGCCCTATCTCCAGATGCCGGAGGGATCCGACCGGATCGGACGGCTGGCCCAGGACATCCTCCGGGCGAGACCGGCGGCCGACACCGTCTTTCAAAAGGTCTCGACGATCGAAACCTACCTCCGGACCAACTACCGCTACACCCTGGACGTCAAACCGACGACATCCGGCATGCCGATCGAAGATTTTCTTTTCAGCACGAAGGCCGGCTTCTGCGAGCACTATGCCACGGCCATGACGCTTCTCCTGAGAAGCCTGGGGATCCCTGCAAGGTATGTTACCGGCTTCCTGCCCGGCGAATGGAACGATTTCGGCCGGTACTACACCGTCCGCCAGAGCAACGCGCACGCCTGGGTCGAGGTTTGGTTCGAGCACTCCGGATGGATCCCGTTCGATCCGACTCCGCCGGACACCTCGGAGGACGCCGGCGGTCTCTTCGGGTTCCTCCGCCGCTCGACGGACACGCTCCAGTGGTGGTGGAACCGCTACGTGGTCTACTTCAGCCTCCACGACCAGATCCGCATAGCCGCCGAGGTGAAGGACAACACGATGAAGATCCCCGTCCTGCTTCCGGCCATTCTAAAGAACATGTTCGACACCGTCTGGACCGCCTTCTCCTCGTTGCTCCTCCATCCGGTCACGGCGGCGCTGATCTTGATCGCGGCCGGCATCGCCCTGTACAAGGGCATGCGCCGGCTCAAGCGATCGAGCGGCCGGGCCGTCGCTTCCTGGCGAAAACGGCAGCGAAAGACCCAGGCGCACGCCTTCTACTACCAGATGCTCGACCTGCTCCGCGCCAAGGGCTTCCCCAAGCCGCCCGCCCTCACGCCCAGGGAATTCGTCCGAAAAATCCCGGCGGCGCCCCTGCCGCTCCGCCCGGCCGCGGACGAGCTGACCGACCTCTATTACCGCGTCCGCTTCGCCGGCGACGCGCTCTCCGATCACGAGCGGCGGCGCGTGAGCGAACTGCTTGAAGCCATGAAAGCCCCGACGCCCGCGGTGACTTAATGATACTTGTTTCAAGAAAGTCGCTTCGTGGACATGCAAATACCCCTTGACTCCCTCCCCTCCGTTTGCTAGCATCACGCCGTCGGATGAATGGAACCGACGTTCATTGTTTTCCATTGCTGCGCACCGCATTGACCTGGACGGGCATGCCGCTGCCCGGTCCGGACGGTCGAGGGAGTTTCCGTGCCCCGGTTTGAAGCCCGTCTCGTTTATTCGCAACCCGTCCTCCCCGTCGCCCCGTTCCCTTTGCGCATGGAATCGGAAAAAACCCCTGCTATAATTAAAAGGCCGTCAACCATTCCAAGGAGAGTTCGATGAAGATCCGATTAAAAAAAGCCGGCCGCTACCGGGGATTTCAGGTCGGCATCGACGCGGAGAAGGAGTCGCTCACGGTCGAAAATCCGGAAGGAAAGCCGGTGGCCAGCCTGGTCCTGGAGGATTTTCTGGAACGGCTGGGGGGCGTGACGCACGACTTCAAGCGGCAGTATCCCCGCCTTGATCTTGGGACCCACGTCAATTATCACGACGCGGACGGCCGCCTCTGCGAAGCGATCGCCAGCACCCTCGGCGGCGGCGGCCTTTTCATCGAACAGTTCAGCCCGCAGCCCGCGGGGACGCAGATGCGGCTTGAGATTCACCTGCCGGCCTCGAGCAAGGTCATTCCGGCCGAGGGCAAAGTGGTCTGGGTCCGCAAAAATATTCTGGAAAAGTTCTTCTATCCCGGCATGGGACTTCAGTTCACCTCGATTTCCGATAAAAACCGCGCGGAGATCCTCCAGTTCATTCACAAGTTCAACCGGCAAAGGGGGCTTCATGAGCCCCAACCGGAGGGCATGCCGTTTTGAAAACCTTCGTCGTAAACGGGCGACGCGCCATTGTCGCCGCTCTCGGGCGTACGCCAAAAACCCCTTGACACGGGCCGATCCCTTTGATAGCATCGCGCCGTCAGAAGAAGTAAGATCTGCATCTATAAATCCACCGTAACGCTGCGCACCGCGTCGACTTAGGCGGGCATGCCACTGCCCGATCCGAACGGTCGAAGGAGTGATCGTGCCCCGGCTTCCAAACGCACCGCTGTCAATTTTATCCCGCCCCACCCAAACGCTTCCTCATCGATCGCATCGGCGGAACCGTGTCCTCCCCATCCCTGCGTTCGGCTTTATCCTCCTAGCTGTTTTGATCAGCCCCGGCCTTTCCAGGGCCCACGACGAAGATCACGACGGGGCCGTCCGTCCGATCCTTGAATGCGTGACCCCCATGGCCGACGGAAGCTATTCGGCGTTGTTCGGGTTTAAGAATGAGAACGCCTTCACCGTTAAGATTCCAGTTGGATCGAACAACAAGTTTTCGCCGTCGCCCGTCAATCGCGGGCAGACGACAGCCTTCAAACCGGGCCGGATCGTCGGGGCGTTTCGGGTTTCGTTCAACGGTTCCAATCTGGTTTGGACGTTGGAAGGACCGGATGACGACCGCCGCACCGCCACGGCTTCTTCAAAATCGACCCGCTGCGCCAATCAAGCGCCTCATGCCGCGAATGATACCGCCGGCACGGTTCAAGGTGTATCGGTCACGGTCCAGGTACTGGCAAACGACTCCGATCCGGAGGGAACCGCGCTGACCGTGGCCGCGGTCGGTACCCCTGGCCACGGTTCCACAGTCATCAACGCAGACAACACCGTCGCCTATTATCCGGTCTCCACCTTCAGCGGGACGGACACGTTCAGCTATACGGCGCGTGACGCTGGCGGAGCCACCGGTACGGCGACGGTTACAGTGACCGTGACCGCCGATACAACCCCGCCGACGATTACTCCGACCGCCGCGCCTACGCCGAACGCGAATGGCTGGAATAACGCCGATGTGACGGTGAGTTTCACCTGCTCTGATTCCGGCAGCGGCGTGGCGAACTGCCCGGCGTCCATCACTGTCGTTACTCAAGGAACGAATCAGCTCGCAAGCGGTACGGCGAGCGACCTTGCAGGAAATACGGCCACCGCCCATATGGCTGTCAATATTGATAAGACCCAGCCGCTTATCACTATCACATCCCCTCAGAATGAGGCGGTCCTCAACGTCTCCAAACCCGGGATCTCGGTTCTATTTTCAGATGAAATCTCCGATATGGATGCGTCGACGGTTCATCTTTCTCTTGACGGTTTGGATGTCACTTCCGACGCGTTGATCACGGCATCCGGCCTGACTTACACCCCTAAAACAACCCTTGCGGACGGCTCCCATTCAGTCCTTGTGTCCGCTACGGACAAAGCAAATAATACGGGAAGCTCGTCGGCCACATTTACCACAAAGACAAGGACAAGACCTTTTATATTCCCCGAACCGGGATTTGATGCCGGAAGTTATAAAGATAGCAACAGTGCTTATAACGGACCTATGAAGGTTTCAGACATTAACAAGGACGGCATCCCGGACGTGGTCTTGGTCAACAACGGTGGTTCCGGATTTGGTCACAGCAGCAAGATCTCCGTGATCTTGGGCAAGGGAGACGGCGGTTTTCAAAACCCCGTCTCCTTCGGCGAGCTGAGCGGAGCCCCCGACACCGGATATGACGATATCGTGGCAGAGGACTTTAACAGCGACGCAATCCCGGACCTGGCCTTGACGGTTTCTCTCTCAAATAACCGGCATGAACTTCTCCTGTTCACCGGTAACGGCGACGGGACGTTTACAACGGGACCGAGTTATACCCTCAACGCCCCGGGAAGGATTTTAACGGGAATGTTCGATGCCGATTCGTATGTCGATACCGCCATTGCGGATCAAAACGGCGCCGTCCGTCTCTTCTACGGGATGGGTGACGGCTCTTTTAGCAACCCCGTGATGGTCTGGAGCGCCGACGCGGGCTCGGGGCTTACGGAGGCGGTCGCTTCCGATTTCAATCACGACGGTCTGGCCGATATCGGGTTGATTTTAGGAGACGGTTCGGGCGGTCACGAACTTTTGGTGTTGCTGAATAAAGACAACGGCGCATTCCAGTCTTCCACCGTCCTTCCGTGGGACGACAGCGTCTACCTATCAAACCTAACCGTCGGAGATCTCAATGGAGATGGTTTCCCCGATATTTTCATGATGAAAGACAACCCTTATTCCCTCCGGCCGGATTTGATCGTCTTCATAAATGACGGAAGCGGGAATTTTCAAGAGCCTCGAGTTGATAGCCCCGGGCTGGTGATCCCTTCAAACAACTATTCACTCCTGGGCGGTCGAACGGTCGAGTTCACCGATTTGAATGGCGATCGGAAGTTGGACCTTCTGATCGCATATCTTGGCACGGCATTCACATTTTTAGGAAACGGCGACGGGACCTTTCAGCCCCCTTCGGAATTTAGCACCGACGGCGGTTCGATGAATATCGGGGATTTTGATCAGGATGGAGCCCAGGACATCATTACAGTAGGAAGTTTCGATATTTTTATGCTCTTTGGTCGTGGCGACGGGGGTTTTATTGATCGAGTAGAAATTCCAACGACTGAAGCGATCTTTGGCATTGTGTCGGCGGATCTTGACGGAGATCATACCCCGGATCTTGTTCTCTCGGGAAACGGTTTTGTCTCTTTATTTTCTACGGTGCTGAACAGAGGAAATACCTGGATCGGAAATGACATCAGCCCTCCTTTTCAAGTGGATCGCACCTATCGCACGGGAATCGATCCCGTGGCCGTAAAGAGGGGGGACTTGAACAAAGACGGACATCCGGATCTTGTGGTTGCGAATGACTTATCGAATGACGTCTCCGTCTTGTTAAACAGCGGGAATGGCGACCTCAACGCGCCCGTTTCATATCCGGTCGGGTCGGCCCCCGCCTTTATCGCCCTGGAGGATCTCAACGGGGACGGCAACCCGGATATCGTCACGGTCAATAGCGGTTCAAATGATGTCTCCATCCTCCTGGGCAACGGGGACGGCAGCTTTCAAGCCCAGAAGATTTTTACCGCCGGACCGAATCCCAAGAGCCTGGCGATTGCGGATGTCAACGGCGATGGTCATCCGGATATCGTGGCGACGGATTACGATCCATCCGTCAATTACGTTTCGATTCTTTTGGGCAACGGCGATGGGACATTTCAGCCTTACTATCCATGGAACACCATCGGCCGCTTCCCTATCGCGATTCAAACGGGCGACTTCAACAGAGACGGCCTTGCGGATTTCGCCGTGGTCAATTACTTATATTATTCATCGTACGGGTTTCAAGCCAGCATGGTCACCCTTTTACTTGGAAAAGGAGACGGCTCGTTCGACGAAAAAATCGCCTATCAATCAAGCAATGTCTTTGTCTTCGATGCCATTTTAAGCGAGGACCTGAACGGGGATGGCAAACAGGATTTCATTGTTTTTGATTACGCGGCTTCCTCCGCGTGGGTGTTCTTAAATGACGGATACGGCCAGTTGGATGAGATGATACCCGTCGGGGGCTTGGAGGGCCTCTTATTATACGGAGGTCTCTCGGCAACCCTCGATGATTTAAACCATGACGGCCATCTTGATTTGCTTGTGGGAGGCGGGAGTTCTCTGCAGGTCTGGCTGGGGCAGGGGGACGGGACTTTTGCAAGAAGCTCATCCATCGGTGGATGGGAAGATGTGGCGTCGGTGGAAATGGCGGATTTGAACGGGGACGGTGTCCCGGACATCGCACTCGTGGATCATAACAACCTGTCGTTAATTCCCGGAAAGGGGAATGGAACCTTCGCCGGACAGGCTATCATCAATCAGGAGGCGGGCGTTTCTGAGATTTCAGGCATGGCCTCGGCGGACTTTAACGGCGACCGCAATCAGGATATCGTTCTGAGTGACGCTTTCTACAATCCGACGGGCGGCACACACGGCTATCCGAGGATCGAGCTCTACTGGGGGACGGGAGATAATACATTCAGACGGGGTCCGACACTGCAGACCTCAACTCTGCCCAATCGGGGCATTGTCGCAGCCGATATAAATCAGGACGGCCTTGTCGATATCGTGCTGGCTCAGGACCCGGGCGTGATGGTCTATATCAACAACGGGGATGAGACGTTCAGAGCACCCATCTCTTATACCATCAGTACAAGGTCGGTCGGCATACGGGTTGCCGACATCAATCAGGATAACCGTCTCGATATTGTCAGTCTGGATTCGACACCGATCAGCGGCCATCCCGGAGAGTTTTCATCGAGCCTCTCGATTCATACCGGAAACGGGGATGGAACATTTCAGCCTAACGGGACCATCCTGTTGGATCCGTTCGAGCCGTCCGATCTCCTTGTGCGGGATTTCAACGGAGACGGCTACCCGGATTTGGCCGTCGGCATGAACTTGGGCCATACACTTAGAATCTACCTCAACAATGGAAACGGGACCTTCAACGACCCGATGAGCTATGAGGTCGGGGTCGAACAGGGGACTTTGATCGCACAGGATTTCAATCAGGACGGTTTCATGGATCTGGTCGTCGGAGATTTGGAGTCCATAAACCTTTTGCTCGGCAATGGGAATGGGACGTTCCAACCCCCCGCCGCCTACGGATCGAACGGGCAAATGGTATCCACGGACTTTAACCTGGACGGCCGCATGGATATCGCCGTAGGTTCGGGCGGCACGGTCAAGCTCCTATTAAATCAGCTGCCCGCGTTATACACGCCCCCGTCCCCTCCTCAAAATCTTTCCGGCGCGGCCGGGGACGGCAGTGTCTCCCTGATCTGGGCCGCAAGTCCGGAAGCCGATCTAGCGGGTTACAATCTGTATCGAAGTCTTTATTCCGGGGGCGGTTATACAAAAATCAATGGCGCGCCGATCACCTCGCTTTCATACATCGACACCTCGGTCACGAATGGTCAACTCTATTTTTATACCGTTGCGGCTGTGAACACGCAGGGAGAAGAGAGCTCGCTTTCAAGCAAAATCAAGCTCACTCCCCATCCGGCCGATACGGCGGCTCCGTTGATCAAGATAACCATCCCGCTCAACGGCGGGATCACGGTCGACCCGCTTTTGTTCGTCTCGGGCACGGTTGACGATGTCGGCGCCGTGGTCACCGTCAACGGTCAATCGGCGGCTGTCCAGACGCAAAGCGGGACATTTACGGCCAATAATATCCCTTTAAACCCGGGCATGAACACCGTCGCCGCCACGGCCGTGGATTCGGCCGGGAACCGTTCATCGGATACCGTAACGGTCACATACGCTCTTGTCGCAGGAATGACGGGCACCATTCAAGATGCCGCGACAGGGGAACCCGTCTCGGGAGCAACGGTTTCCGTGCAAGATGCCGGGGGAATCCAAACCGTGACGACCGGGTTAGACGGCCTTTACATGTTTTTGCGACTGGTTCCGGGTGAGGTAACACTCACCGTGACGCCTTCCGTAAATATTTATCAAACCACAACCCTGACTAAGACGCTCTCACCCGGACTGGTCATGACGTTGAATATCCCGCTCGACCTCCGCCCGGCGATACTGACCGGCACGGTTTATGACTCATTTCCCGTGGTCGATAATCCAAAACCGTTCCTGCGGGTCTACAATCCGATTGCCGGAGCAACCGTGTCGGTCACGGACGGCAAGAAAACCCAGGCCGTTGTGACCGACGTCAGCGGCAAATATCGGGTCGAGAACATCACGCCCTATGAGATAACGGTCACCGTCGCGAAGGCCGTGTACGAAACCTTTATTCAGGACCAATTCATAAGTCCCGGGCAAACAGAAGGCATCGATTATCTTCTGGACAAGCTCCCCCCCGCCGCTCCCACCGGACTGGTTGCCTCGCCGATTATCCGAGGCGCGGCGCTGAAATGGAATCCGAACACGGAGAGCGACCTCCTGGGCTACAATGTTTACCGGGCAACAACGTCCGGCGGCGATTATTCCCTGCTCAATACAGCCCCCGTGACATCTCCTTCATACATGGCCGGCGGTCTGGCCGGCGGAACGACTTACTACTATGTGGTCACGGCGATCAATACATCGGGAAGTGAGAGCGGTTATTCGGCGGAAGTCTCGGCCACCACGCCTTCACCCACGCTCCCCATCAGCATCACGTCCCCGGCCAATGGAACGAATGTCAACGCCTCCAGTGTCATAATAACAGGGACAGTCGATGCTACACTTAATGAGATCGGTGTGGTGATTGAAGTGAATGGGCCAGATGGGATAGAGTCTGTTCCGGCGCACGTCAACCGGAACTCCTTTTCCGCCATGGTTCCCTTGCAGGCGGAAACGAACGTGATAACAGCCGTAGCCGTTAATCCGGGGGGCGCCTATGGAGAGGCGAGCATCACGGTCGATGCATCTATTCCGTCACAGGATGTACTGCTCATAGCCAATCCCGAAAGCGGCGTGCCCGATAGCACAACAGGGCTCTTCTCGGTGACACTTCGAGTCGAAACAACCCTCACGAATCCGGTGAGTCAATATCGGTGGGATTTGGATGGGAATGGAGTAATCGATCAAGTCGGCGCAACGCTAACCAAGGTAACGGCCCAATATCAGGCGGTAGGAATCTATTATCCAACCGTGTCCGTCACGGATACAAAAGGCAACACCTACACGGCCGCGACAATCGTCAATGTGTTATCCCGAGACGAACTGGATGCGTTGTTGAAGAGCAAGTGGGAGGGGATGAAGACAGCGTTGATCAACGGGGACATCGAAGGAGCGATCGGTTATTTTGCTGAATCATCTCAAGAGCGCTACCGAGGAATCTTTAATGCAGTTCAGTCCCAATTGTCAGACATGGTCGCGGGTATGAATACGATCCAGTTCATCCATGCAGACAATGGTATCGCCAAATTTCGGATCCGACGGCAAGAAGCAGCTGGCGAAATCACTTATTACATCTTTTTCGTGATGGATCAGGATGGAATTTGGAGAATCCAGCAGTTCTGAAAACGGAGCGGTGATATGAACTGGAGCAGAAAATTAAAGACGTGGCAGAAATGGGGA
>DATIYJ010000046.1 GCA_035517655.1 Nitrospiria bacterium
GCGTTCAGGAGCGAGGCATAATCGATGCTGAGCCAGCGTTGCGGAAACAGGGACTCCTGCCCGCCGGGGGCCTTGTCCCCTTCCACGAGCGACTGGAAGGGGCCGGGCGCGATAAAAAAATTCTGATCGTTGGATGTCGGAAAAGGGGCGCCCCCGATTGGAATGTCCGGGGATCCCGGCTCGTTGCCCCTCTGGTAGCGCCCCAGAAGGATGTTCAGTCGCTTGTCCTTGACGAACGCCACCCCTGAGGTCGTCGTCCCTCTGTAGACGCTCCGTTGATGGTGGAGAAAGAACACGACGCGTTCATCCGGCCGGGCGGTTTGGAGCGCGGCCGCGAGCGGTTTCGCCAGGAAGCCGGCCTCCGCCGGAGTAAACGCCGGCTCGGCCGTCGCTTTGGATTTCAGAAGGAGCGTGGACAGCAAGCCCGGCGGCTCGACGATCCGGATCGACTCCAGAATCCGCTTCATATCGGCGTCGTTGATCTCGGCCGGATGGTCGAATTGCAGGGGAATCGGTTGCCTGGATTTATCCAGCCAGGTTTGCAGGACAACCGAATTGTACTGGTCGTTGAGGATCGTTCGGGACAGGGTGCGGTTCTCCACGCATCCGGCGACGACCGCGCTGACGAGAACGGCGATGAAGAACGACCATGGGCGCATAGGCTTCCTTTATCATCGGTCTGTTTAAGGTTAAGAAATCTGTTTAACATTTATCACAGTTCCGTTCCGGATGCAATTTCATTTTGCGGGAGGAGCTCTTTCGTCGCCCTCGGAATCGCAGTTGAGTCCGCGCGGGAATTCTGGTATCGTTGAGGAACATGACGCAAAAGGTCGATCGAAAATTCCCGGCCACCATGGCCACGCAGCATCCGGACCACGCCAACGTTCCGTACTGGAAGAAAAACGGCGATCCCTTCATCAACACCCAGGAGGAGATCGAGGAATGCATCAGCGCGTTCCGCGACCTCCATTGCCAGGAATACATGTGGGATTGGGAGGGCAAGTACGTGGACGAGGCGGTGGTGGACAAGCTGCTCTCCAGCTATTACGACTTCTTCCGGCGGGTCCATCTGGGACGGGACGTCTTTCTCACCTTCCGTCTGCCCAACATATGGCATGAAAAGGGTTACCGCCTGGCCCGCGCCTACATGGGAATTCTCACGTTTGAAGACCTCACTTTCGATCTGGGCTTCTCCCGTCCGCCGGTCTTCGAGGTGATCCTGCCCATGACGGACGAGGCCAGGAAACTGATCCATCTGCAAACGACCTTCCGGCAGGTGGCGCGGCTCAAGCATGCCGCGTTCGGCAACCGGAAGGGGATCGAGTACCTCCGGGTGATCCCGCTGATCGAGGGCATCTCGGAGCTGACCGGCTCGCGGAAGATCCTGCACGATTATCTCGATCTGCATGAAAGGGAATACGGGACGCGGCCGGATTATCTGAGGCCCTTCATCGCGCGGTCCGATCCGCCCTTGAACGCCGGTCTGATCCCGGCCGTGGTCGCGGCCAAGATCGCCTTGTCCGAGTACTACACGTTCGAGGAGGAGTCGGGCATTCCGGTTTTTCCGATCATCGGCGTGGGGTCCCTTCCCTTTCGCGGCGGGCTGGCCCCAAACCGGGTGAAGGATTTTCTGGAGGAGTACGGCGGCGTCCGGACGGTCACGATCCAGTCGGCCTACCGCTACGACTACCCGATTCAGGAAGTCAAACGATCGCTCCAGTTCCTGAACCGCAACCTGCCCAAGACCCGTCCGAGAATCCATTCGCCCGGGGAGATCAAGGAAGGGGAGGTCTTAAGCGAACTGTTCGCAAAGCATTATCAGCGGACGGTTGAAGGCCTGGCGGGAATGATCAATACGTTTTCGAAGATCATCCCTCAGCGTCGCGAGCGGATGCTCCATATCGGGTTGTTCGGATATGCGCGCGGCCTCGGGGGCAAGCGCCTCCCGCGCGCGATCGGCTTCACGGCGGTGCTTTATTCCCTGGGCGTTCCGCCGGAGCTGATCGGGACCGGCCGGGGATTGCGCGAGGCCCGGGAGAGAGGTCTGACGGATACCCTCAAAACCTTCTACCGCAATCTCGAGAAGGACCTGATTCAGGCCGGCCATTATCTCAACAAAGAAAACCTGAACTTCCTGGCCAAGCGCTCCGCGGCCTGGCGGGGCGTGCAGAAGGACGTCGAAGGCATCGAGAATTTTCTGGGCCGGGAGCTGGGACCGGAAACGGTCGAGCATTACCTTCACCGCAACCTCGTCTCGAGCGCCTATCTTCTCTGGCGGTCCGGCAAGGTTCCGTCCGACCGCATCCTCGAGGCCGCGAAGATCCGCCGGAGCATCGGCTAGGAATAAATGTTCCTTATTCGATGAACGTCCGTTGCAGGAAGAAAAACCCCGTGTCGGTTCCCCCCGTGACGTTCAACGAGAAATCCCCGACCAGCCTGGCCTTTTCAACGCCCATGGAAGCGTTTCGGGACGCGCTCGGCGCCAGGGTGAAGGCCGCGGCCCCTCCAACGGCGCTGCCATCGATCCCGCCGTCCGTGGTATTCGCGAAAGCCAGGCTCCCCGAAGAAAACGAGACCGAGGGACAAGCCATCAACGGCAAGGATTTGATTTTCCCGCCCACGACGCTGCCGTCGGGTTTCGTCCGAAGACTGATGAAGCACGTCGTGCCGGCCGGATCGGGCCCCGCCGACACGTAATAGAATCCCCTCCAGATCGCGGTTCCGGACGACCCGTCAAACTCCTTTTGACCGAAGTCCGACGTGGCAAAGTGCGGAGGCGAGGCGATGCTGTTTCCCCACAACGGGCCGTAGGCCGTTTGCCCGGACAGCGCCACATTGAACAGTCCGAACACATGCTTTTTCTTCGGCCCGATCAGTCCTGAAACGGTGATGGTGGAATTGTCCGCGGAAGTGAGGGCGCCGGTGAATATGCCCAGGTTTGGGTCCACCGTAAACGCCGTGGAGGTCGACAGGGTGTTTCCGAGGGTGTCCATGCCGCTCGAAATCGTTCCGCCGGAGGACGTGAACGAGCTGTTGTATTGGAACGGAGGCCGATACGTGAAATTCGCCGAACAGGACTGACAACGCTTTGTAAATTCAGACCACACCCAGTCGCCGTCCAGATCGGCGGCGCTCCAGGTCAAGTTACTCAAGAGATGAACCCGCCCCCGCACGACCGTCGTGACGTTTTGAGGCGACGTATCCGTGATCACGGCCTCCATGTAGCCGACGAAATTGGCGGGACCGGTCGCCGAGTCGAGTTTCCCGATCACGGTTAAATCCACCGTCCGGGTCGGCGTCGGGTTGAACGTCGATGTCATTTCGTAAATTCCAAGATTCGCATCGATCAAGGTCAGGGCTCCCGTGAACGAGGTCGTTGTCACGCCCCACGAAGCGGCCGGGATATACTTTTCCAGGGTGATGTCGGCGTAGCTGCCCGAAACGGCGCTCCCGGAAATCGAAAGGCTGACGTTGGCCATTCGCCGGTCGCCGACGCGGTCGGCGTCGCCGAAGGCGGCGCGGTGGAACTCCGCGCCGCCCGCCCAACTGCCCGTGAACGTGGACGCGCCGAACCCGCCCGAGCCGGAGGCGCCGGGAACGGCCGCGGTGGCCGCGTCGGCCCCGACCCGCCGCTTGGCGTCGATGGCGAAAACCTCGACCAGCGCCGAAGGACCGACGAACGTCGCCGGCAGGGTGATCGTCGCGGAATACGTCGAACCGTTGGCGGTCATCCGGCTTCCCGTGCCGTAGCCGACCAGTTCGGCCCGGGCGTCGGTTACGGCGTCGCCGTCGCTTCCTGGGTTGATCGTCGCGGCGACCGCAACGGTCGAGCCGTTCACGGTCAGGACGACGTCGGTGATCCGGGGCGCGTCGTCCACGTCGTCGAGATCCGGAAGCTCGATCGGAGCGGAAACGGTCGTCGCGGCGTTGTTGGATACGTCCACGGCAAAGGTGTTCGTTTCAAAACCCGGCATGATCGCGTTCAAGGTCACCGAACCGGCCGGAACGTTGGAAAGGGTGAATTGGCCGTCCGGACCGGTCAGGGCCGTGGGAGAGTCGCTTCCGGCCACGACCGTCGCGCCCGCGATCGGCGAGCCGTTCGAATCCGTCAGGGTTCCGGAAACACTGCCCGCGCCCGACAGCGAGCTTCCGTTGCTGCTGCTCGATCCGTTGTTCGACCCTCCGCAACTGGATAAGATGATGACGGGAGATATTATCGCGATAAAAGATACGATCGATTGAAGCCATGATGATTTTCGCGCTTTCTTGTTCATTTCCGTCTCCTCCGTTACATAGTCAGTCCTATTACAATATGATTCACTCCGATGATAAAAAAACCGCTTCCCTCTGCGCCGAAACTGGGCGCCGCCTGAATGTATGCAATCGTCGTTCCGCGATTTCAAGCAACAGATTGAGCGCTCCGCTTCGCTGACGGGAAAGCGGACCCTAAAATGGGGCGCGCTCGCCCTAACACGAATTACATACTCGCTGGCCGTGGCTCGTTCTCGCGGCGCCTTCCGACCAAAACGACGAGGCTCCGAAGCGGCCGCGGTTCTATCCGGTCATAGAGCATATAAACACATCAGCGCCGAATGGGTTGCGCGATTTTCGCGTTGTGTTACAAGATTTTATTAGAAAAGGGGCCAAAAAAGGGTCAAGTCGCTGGTTGTCTATTGTTTAGCTAGAGGCCCCGCTCCGGCCACGCGCGTCTCCGGAGTCTCCAGGCTGGTGCGGCCCAGCGCGCCGTCTCGGTAATCCGCCAGCAGTATCTTCGCCGCTCTTTCCCGGTCCGGTTCGCCGCCCTTGCCTTTACGAAGGCATCCGCGTTTTTTTGCGACGGCTTCGAGCACGCCCGCGCCGTCCAGCCCTTCCACCGCGAAACCGTACCGCGCCGTGAGCCGGGCGGGATAGCGCGCGAGCAGCGTTCCGGCGAGAAACTCGCCGACTTCTTCGTCGTTGACGGCCTTGGCGCCGATCGCGTGGATCGCGGCGAGCATCAGGCCGACGGCCGGCGTTTCGATTTTCGGCCACAACAGCCCGGGGGAGTCGGTGAGCGTCATGCGCTCGTTCAAGGCGTGGCGTTGCTGTAATCGGGTCACGGCCGGTTCGGCGCCCACTTTTTGAACGCGGCGTTTGAGCAGCATGTTCATCAGCGTCGATTTACCGACGTTGGGAATGCCCATGATCAGCATGCGCAGCGGCTTGGCGGCGCTGTTGCGGTGCGGGGCGAGCGACCGACAGAGACCGGGCACCCGGTCCGCCTGGCCGGCCTGGTTAAAGGACAGGGCCACGGCCGTCACGCCGGGTTGCCGGTTGTAGCGGTCGAGCCAGGCCCGGGTGACGGCGGGATCGGCGAGATCGGCTTTATTGAGAACTTTCAGACAGGGCCGCTGCCGCTGCAACCGCAGGTCCCGGATCATCGGATTGCCGCTCGCTTCCGGCGCGCGCGCATCCAGTACTTCAACGACGACGTCGACCGCCGCCATCGTCTTGGCCGCTTCCTTCCGCGCCGAATTCATATGACCGGGAAACCACTGGATGGACATGGGGGATGGGCCGCCTGATTAAAAATGCGGAGACGGGTGTCGGAAGCAAAGTAGCATATTCCTTTTTATTCCGCAACCCGGGCCCGTCGCGACTCGACGGACCCGATCCGTCCGCGCGGGAGCGGCTCTTGACATAACAACATTTGTGTTGTACTCTGTTTGTCGGGACCGGGAGGGCGATCGTCTGCACGGTCGAGTTCCATCAAACGTCGCAGGAGGGCATTCGCGTTGATGAATATCCCGACGGCCTTCCGGAAAAAGTCGGTTGAATTCTCATGAAACGAAGATTGTTCCGGGACCGTCTCAAAAAGGGTCTCAAGAATCCCGGGTTTAAGCGGGCCTTCGAGGCCGAAGACCTTCCGGCCCGGCTGGCCTTGCGGATCGCGGAACTTAGGCAAAAAGAAGGACTCTCCCAGGCCGATCTGGCCAAGCGTTTGGGGGCCAAGCAACAGCTCATCGCACGGATTGAAAGTCTGGATCATACGAATATGACCCTCTCCACGCTTCAGAAGATCGCTTGGGCGCTTCACCGACGACTCGTGGTCGATCTCCGCTAAAGAAGGATGAGGCTCCGCTCCGGACTCGCGCGGGGTGAGAAAGGAAGCGATCCGTTGAATCCGACCGAAAATTCTCCCGGCGTCTTTTTGACCCGGGCCTGGGAACGATTGAGCCCGGTCCCCGGCGGGGCCTGGCTCTTCAGCCGGCTGATCGGCTGGTGGGTGCCGTACAGCGGCAGCATCGGCGCGCGGGTCGTCGCGTTGCGCCCGGGCTACGCGCGGGTGACGCTCCGCGACCGCCGTCGCGTCCGCAACCATCTCCGGTCCGTTCATGCCGTGGCGCTGGTCAACCTCGGCGAGGTGGCCAGCGGGCTGGCGCTCTACACCTGCCTTCCCCCCGGCTTCCGTGGAATCGTCACGTCGATGTCGATTGAATATTACCAAAAGGCGCGCGGCCGCCTGACCGCCGAAAGCCGCGTGACCCTTCCGCCGATCGGCTCGGGCATCGATCATGAGGTTCACGCCGAAATCAGTGACGGGAAGGGGACCCGCCTGGCGCGAACCACCGTTCGGTGGAGGCTCGGGCCGGCATGACCGACGCGGCGCCGGATTCCCCTTCCTTCGAGACCGCCCTGACCCGCCATGCCGGCATCGCGGTTCCGCTGATCTGCGGCGCGATGTACCCCTGCAGCAATCCGGAATTGATCGCGGCGGTCTCCGAAGCCGGCGGGATCGGCATCGTCCAGCCGATCTCGCTGATCTACGTCCACGGACACGAATTCCGCGAGGGACTCCGGCTCATCCGGCGGCTGACCCGAAAGCCGATCGGGATGAACGCGCTGATCGAAGCGTCTTCGAGGGTCTACCGCGACCGGATGGCCCGATGGATCGACATCGCCCTGGAGGAAGGGGTCCGTTTTTTCATCACCTCGCTCGGCAAACCCGACTGGGTCGTCGCCCGGGTCCATGCGGCCGGCGGGATCGTCTATCACGATGTGACGGAGCGCCGCTGGGCCGAGAAGGGGAGGGACGCCGGCGTCGACGGACTGATCGCGGTGAACGACCGGGCCGGGGGGCACGCGGGACCGCTCGGCGCGGAGGCCCTGATCGACGCGCTCCGGGCGTCCGGGCTTCCGCTGGTCTGCGCGGGCGGGATCGGTACGGAAAACGATTTCCTGGCGGCGCTGCGCCTGGGGTACGCCGGCGTCCAGATGGGAACCCGTTTTATCGCCACGGAGGAATGCCGGGCCGGCGCCGCGTACAAGGCGGCGATCCTCCGGGCCGGGGAAGAAGACATCGTGTTGACCGAGCGGGTCACGGGCGTTCCCTTGGCGGTGATCCGCACGCCCTACGTCGAACGGCGGGGGCTGAAGGCCGGCCCGATCGCGCGGTGGATGCTGCGCGGCCGGAAGACCAAGCGCCTGATGAGGACGATCTACGCGCTTCGTTCCATCTTTGAATTCAGGCGGGCTTCTCTGGACGAAACCGGAAAACGGGAGTACTGGCAGGCGGGAAAGAGCGTGGCCGGCATCGACCGGATCGAATCCGCCGGGGAGATCGTCCGGCGCTTCGCCGCCGCCCTCCAACGGTTGTAACGGCGTCCGGCTTCGCGCGCGGGGGTGCTTATTTCCCTCCCGGACGAAGGGCCCGGCGGAGCCGGTCTTCGCGATCCGAATCGCCTTTTGGGAGTCGCAGCCTGAAGCGGGCTAAAATCTCACGGATGCGCGTCATGCAGCGAAGGGCCAGCTCCGGCTCGTCGCGGTCCTCATAGATATCGGCCAGGCCCCGAAGGGCCTCGGCCTCTCCCGAGGGGTTTCCCACCTGTCCGAAATGGGAGTAGGCGTAGTTAAAGCAGGTCTCGGCCCGCCGGTCCTTCCCCAGTTCGCGGTAGGCGCGGCCGAGCTGGCCCCAGGCGGCGGCCAGGCCTTCTTCGTTGCCGGTTTTTTTGTGAAGCTCGATCGCCCGTTTGAAAAATGAAACCGCCTCGCCCGGACGACGGCCGTCCATTTCCAGCAGACCCAGATTGGCATACAGCGAGCCGAGCGAGAAATCGTCCCGGACGGATTGGAGCAGCGCTTCCGCCTCCAGATAGTAGGCGCGCGACCGTTCGGCTTCGCCGAGCTCCCTCGACAGGTTCCCGAGGTTGACCAGCGTCCGGCCCGCGATGCGCGCGTCGGGATCCTTGCGCTGGTGTTCCAGGACTTCCCGGTAGAGGGACCGGGCCTTCTCCTTTTCGTCCAGCGCGGCATAAACGTTTCCGAGATTTCCCAGCACGGCCACAAGCAGCCGGACATCGTTCGATCCCCGGACCTCCTCCCGCGCCGTCTCAAAACACCGCCGCGCGCCTTCCAGGTCCCCCCGGTGGAGAAGCAGGGTCCCCTTGACGTAGGCGTCCGGAAAATTTAAACCGCCGAGCTCCGATTCGTTTGACATTGAATAGCCCCGGGAGACCATCCCCGCCGGATCGCTTTGTGATAAGATGTTTTGATTGCAGCATAGCTCCGAACGATCGAAACGGCAAGATATTTCAGAACCCGAATCGGACCTTATTCCAACATCCATGCCCGTCAAAGAACAGGTTGATGTGATCGTTATCGGCGCGGGCGCGGCCGGGCTGATCTGCGCGATGACCGCGGGCCGGAGGGGCCGCCGCGTCCTCCTCTTGGAGCATGCCGACCGCGTCGGGAAGAAGATCGTGATCTCCGGCGGCGGACGCTGCAACTTTACCAATCGGCGCGTGGAAGCGGAGCATTTCATCTCGGGCAATCCTCATTTTTGCAAATCGGCCTTAAGCCGCTTCGGGCCGCAGGACTTTATCGCCTTGGTCGAAAAGCACGGCATCGCCTATCATGAGAAAAAACTGGGGCAGCTTTTCTGTGACGGGAAATCGATCCAGATCGTGAGCCTTCTGCTGGAGGAATGCCGTGCCGGCGGTGTCCGGATTCAAACAAAATGTTTTGTTGAAAAAATCGAGCATCAAAACGTCGAAGGCCAAAAAGTTTTTACGGTTCAAACCAATTTAGGCCGGTATGATGCCGAGTCCCTCGTGATTGCGACCGGGGGGTTGTCATTCCCCAAGATCGGCGCGACCGGTTTCGGATATGCGGTGGCGAAACAGTTCGGTCTCAAGATCCGGTCCTGCCGTCCCGGCCTGGTCTCGCTGACCTTGAATCCCCCGGACCTGAAAGAGACGGACGGCCTGTCCGGGACGTCGGCCGATGCGGCGGTTACCTGCCATCAACAGACATTTAGGGACGCGATTCTTTTTACGCACAAGGGTTTGAGCGGCCCGGCTATTTTGCAGATCTCAAACTACTGGGAAGCGGGCGATGCGGTGACGATCAACCTTCTTCCGGATTTCGATCTTCACGATGCGATAAAACAGTGGCGGAAGGAGCGGCCGAAGGCGGAGCTCAAAAACCTGATCGGCGAGCGATTGACCAAACGCCTGGCCCTTCAATGGCTGGCGTTATCATCCGAGAGTAAGCCGGTATCCCAGTACAACACAAAAGAGATCGCGGCGATCGCCGCACGGTTTCATCGGTGGCGGATCGTCCCGTCCGGCACAAGCGGCTATTCCGTCGCGGAGGTGACGAAGGGCGGGCTGGATACCGATGAACTGTCGTCCAAAACCTTCGAATCCCGTCGCGTGAAGGGGCTTTATTTTATCGGCGAGGTGGTCGATGTGACCGGATGGCTGGGCGGCTATAATTTCCAATGGGCCTGGGCCTCCGGCCATTGCGCCGGGTTGTATGTATGAAGGAGGGGCGATGGTTATGTTATATATCCTCGGAATTCATCACTACCTCCATAAATCCGCGCCGGCCGGACCCCGCGGCCGAGGTTGCAGCATCCTACGAAAAGCGAGGCAGTTATACACTGATCGTGGATCTCGGACGCCACGAAGTGACCTATCAAGGCGTGCGGGTCACTCTACCGCCCATGGCCTTCCGATTGTTATCTGTCCTGGGCGGAAAAGGCAGATCGGATTGTAAGTAAGAAGAGCGTTACAATCGCCTCTGGGGAGGAGGCGGCGCAGACGCCGGTCCGTACGAGCATCAGCTCGCCGACCACAAACGGAAGATCCTCGCACAGATCGGGAAGGCGTTCGAAGGGCAGCGCGGGAAAAAACCGAAGGCCGATCAACTCAGAAATCTTATCATAGCAAAGTCCCGGGTGGGATATCGGCTGAATCTCTCGGCCAGCGAGGTGCGGGTGGTGAGATAGGGCGAGACAGCCATAAATGAATACCGCTGATTCAGCCCGGAATCTACTGATCAAGTGAGCAGACAGTGCAAGTAGCAGCGCAGGTTACTTCCTGTAATCGGTAAAATATAAACTTCTTGAAAAGTGGCAGATTACAACCGCTAATAATTTATTGTCCGCTCTATAGCAGATTGGTAAGACCTAAGACGCTCTAAACCAACAGAAAACCGAGGACTCGGAATCAGGCATGGTAACCTTAGTCAATCGCCATGGACAGTTCAAACGAAAGTTTTAGACGGCCCGTGCGCGCTGACTAACTGTTCTAGATCGCAGTGAATTACTTCGGGATGGCAACATTTGGTTTCAAGCTGAATCGTGATATGCTTGATTTCTGTATTTTGTGAGATATTCCGCCTCACGGTCGTCAATACCTCCTGAGACAAATTACTATTTTCCACCATGACATGACAGGTCAACATGTTGAGGCCAGGTTTCACGGCCCAGAGATGAAGGTCATGGACATTCTTCACTCCCGGGATTCTCTTGATGGCCGCCTGAACGGTTGTGGTGTCCAGACCGCGTGGCGCTGATTCCATGAGTACCCCGAGTGATTCTTTGAGGAGTGGCCACACGCCTTTGAGAACCGCTGCAACCACCACAAAGCTGATCAGAGGATCAACAAGTTTCCAATGGGTGAGTAGGATAATCAAACCGCTCACGGCTACTCCAAGACAGACCCATGCATCGCCAAACATGTGCCAAAATGCGCCGCGGATGTTTAAGTCGTCTTTCGCTGCTTTTTGCAGAAGCAGCGCGATTCCAATGTTCGCTGCAAAGCTGAGAAGTGCGATCACGATGACCCAACCCCCGGGGATCATGACAGGATTGAGCAGCCGCCACACCGCTATGACCATCAGACCCGCCGCTGCCAGGATCAGAAACATTGCATTAACCAACGCGGTCACAATACCGGCGCGGTGGTAACCGAATGTGGATTGGGATGTCGAAGGGCGTGCAGCCAACAAATGAGCCCAGAGTGTCAAGAACAGCGAACCCTGGTCAATCAGGTTATGCATGGCGTCGCTCATGAGGCCTACGCTATGGATCCAAGCACCTCCGATGAACTCCCCACCAACGATGAGAGCGTTAAGAACAAGAGCGATGTACAGACGTTGACGAAGTTCATTGTTTGCTTTCGCGGATGGGTTCATGAATAACTCCTCTAGTTGCAAGCGCCTCTGGATAAAGGATTCCGAAAGATCTGGTTATTTTAGTGCGTTACCGGATGACAATCGTCGATTGTGGCATTTCAGGAAAGTCAGCCATTCCTTTTTTCTTGTTAACAGACGTTCATTATAGTCCCGTCGCCGAAACGGGGTCAATCGCATTTTAGTTGGCCTACCACCATTTGCCGGAACCCGATCTTTGGCCGCACTCACTATAATCTCGGGATTGCGCTAATGGATCAGGGAAACGTGTCAGCAGCAAAGAGTTACTCGTGCGCGTCTTTCTTGGAGACCAGCCGCCACGAGTGTTTGTAATCACGAACGCCATTCTCAACAGTGGTGCTCGGCTTGACCGCGAGGCAAGGTATGTGCTTCGGAGCCCGATCAATTACGAGCAGTCATACACGGAGTTGACCTAATAATTCGCTCCAGCGGACAATCCTGACGTCACGTATTTTGTGCTATTTTTATCCGTAATCATCAATTTTTATGGCTTGTTTTCTCGATAGCTTGTAGGTGAAAGCCGCAAGAAATAGCAGGCTTCTAGTGCCCCCTCTGGTTTGACGGGCACGCCGAAAGGGAGGGCAAAATAGCCCCTAACTTTCTTCCTCCCCCGGCCTCTCCCTCATCATTCACTCCATCTATCTCCTCCCCCCACCACCAAATAACCACTAAAAAACCATCCTTCGACGATAACTCGCCGAGGACTTTGTGGTTCCCGCCGTAGTATCTTCCCTCCCCATAAGGAGGGATGATCCATGTACGAATGCCGTTGTGCGGTGGATGGGAAGAAGCTGGCGGAAATGGCGAGACCCCCGCTGCCGGATCTCACCTATCGCTACCGCTGCCGCTGCGGAAAGGATCGCAACGTTCCCGCCTCCGTTGATCCAGTGACCCATCGAGTCGTTGCGCGGGACATCTGCGTCTG
>DATIYJ010000047.1 GCA_035517655.1 Nitrospiria bacterium
AAGCCCCGTTCAATAATGAATGAACGGGGCTTTAAGGTGCTTGGACCCATCTATTCTGAGTCTGTCTTGAGAACCACGTAAAAGGCGCGGTTTTCCCGGATAATGCGGATCAAGACGCTGTCTCCCTTCTTGACCTTTGCAATCGCATTCCGAAAGTCATCCGAGTTTTCGACCTTGTTTCGGTTGACTTCTTTGATCAGATCGCCTTCCTTGATGCCTTCCGAATCGGCCGAACTGCCGGAGTCGACTTTTGTGACCAATACGCCCTTTTCATCCTTGAGCTTGAAACGATCGGCCAGTTCCGGCGTCAGGTCCTGTACGTTTAAACCCAAAACCGTTTCAGGCTGCTGCTTCGGTATCGAGGCCGTCACCGCTTCTTCTTTTCGCTCTCCCAGTTTAACCGTCAGGTTTTTTCGTTGACCGTCCCGGATGATTTCAAAGGCCGCGTCTTTGCCGGGGGGAAAGGACGCGATCAAGCGGGACAGGGTCTGAGGCGTATCCACCGGTTTCCCGTCCAGCTTGATAATGATATCGCCCGGCTGTACTCCGGCTTTCGAAGCCGGATCGCCTTCGAAAACTTCATTCACCAGGACGCCCGAATCTTCCTTGACATTAAACTTGGTTGCAAGATCGGCCGTGACCGGCTGAATTCCCACGCCCAACCAGCCCCGGACCACATGTCCCTTGGAGATCAATTGATTCATCACATTCTGGACCATGTTGGACGGAATGGCAAATCCGATGCCTTGAGCAAAATTGATGATGGCGGTATTGATACCGACGACCTCGCCGTCCAGATTAAACAACGGCCCGCCGCTGTTTCCAGGATTGATCGATGCATCGGTTTGAATGAAATCTTCATATCGGGAAAGATTGACATTCTCACGTCCAAGGGCGCTGACGACTCCGAGCGTTACGGTGCGGTCCAAACCGAAGGGGTTGCCGACCGCGATGACCCATTGCCCCACCTTGACCGAACTGGAATCGCCCATGGGAACGTAGGGGAGATCATGATCGGGATCGACCTTGACGACAGCCACATCCGTATCCGGATCTTTCCCGATGACTTTCCCGGTAAAACGACTCTTGTCCGATAAGCGAACCTCCACTTCCGTCGCGTCCCCGACTACATGATTGTTCGTGACGATGTATCCTTTCTTGTCGATAATCACTCCTGAACCGGACCCTGAACTTTCCGGAGGACGGTCGCCCTGAGGTGATTCCCCTTGTTTGGGAGTGGGATGGGTCGCCGGGGAAATGTTCACCACAGCCGGTTTTACGCGTTCCGCAAGATCAACCAAAACATTTTCCATCTCCTGGAGCATTTTCATTCCGTTGCTATCCTTGGCCTGGGCTGGGACCGATTGAGCCACGAGCCATAAGGCTGACACCGCGGCAATAAACAATACGGAAATCAAACGACGTCCTGAAGCGTTCAAACGACCCATCATGATTCCTCCTCACTGATAAAATAGTAATGTGGCACTATGTTTAGTTTAACAAAAGGATTATCGAAATACAAGCCGTGGGTTCAAAAGATTCGAAATGTTTTGGTTGGTAATTTCTGAACATATTAATTTTACGAACATTTTGCTGCACATTTTTTATGCAATGTGTGCGAAGTCGCTCTGTTCAAGCCCTCATGGGGTATATTAACAGGGTTAACCACAGGTTTTCCACAATAATTGTGGAAAGCCGTCATCGGGGGACGATCAATGAGACGGCGCAAATCGCTCCACGACCTGAACAATCTGTTCCGGCGGACCCAGCAAGGTCAATCGATCTCCTCGTTTAAGCACCACGCCTCCATGCGGTTGAATAAATCTCTCCTGACGTTGGACCGCGATGACAAGAACTTTGGGGGGCAGCATCAATGCTTGCAAGGTCAACGAGGGCGGACTTAAGTGAAACGGGAGAACGATGGATTCAAGCGTCATGCCGCTTTTATAGACTGATTCGACAAACTCGGCCCATTTGGTCGAAACATTCTCTTCTTGGAGGTCATACCTTTTCCGTTCGATGTACGTGAGCTCGCTCTGAATTCGCTTAAAATCAGAAAGACAGGATTGAGAAGTGCTGTGATCGGTGATCGCCTCGAGATTTTTTTCTCGGAACTCGTATAAAAATCGCCCCATTCGTTCAAATACGGCAGCCAGGGCTCGTTCATGTTCGTGGATTTGATACGATAAACGTAGAATTTCAATCTGCCGGGCGGTTTGTTCGGCGGTCGAGACGAACACTTTTTCAAGGCTGGTCCAGGCCAAGCCGATTTCTCGACGGAAACGTTGTACAAACTTCATCAGAGTCTCCAAACCCGCATCAGAATAACACCCGATGTAATGAGGTTCACCAATGCAATGAGAGTGATTTGATTCTTCAAATACCGAATCAAATCGCTCAGCCGCCGCGGACGTTTACGCTTGTCCTTTTCCGAGACGCTCATCGTTTGTCTTCGATCAACCGTGCGCCGCTCTTCGATCGAATCAAATCGGCCGGTGCACGCCGGCTCGATAATTTCATCCATGGTGATGCCCATCAATAATTCCGGCAAGGAAAGATTCTGTTGTTGATCCTGTTCCGTGCGCCACAACAGATAGCGTAGACAGTTGGTGACGAACTCATCGTATTCCAACACCCAGTCCGGATGGAAATATTCAAGCACAATCAAAAATTCATCAAGTCGGATCTGGAGAAGTTTGGCTATGGTGGGCCAGTCCTTCATCGGAAGGCGTGATTGATTATCACACAGTCGCTTTATGAATTGAACATCGGAGCGTCTCAGACCGGACGCAAGGTCATCAGGGCTGAGTTGAACGGTCTTGATGCGACTCGAAAGCCACTGTCCAAATGTTTCAAAATCACCTTGATTCATTTAAGCACCGATGGATCTCAGTCCTAATTTGCGTACAATGTCTGATAATGTATATTATGTAAACTTTCAACTATTCTTGTCCACTATAGGTTAATGTAAATGTGGATGTGCTGGGCTGGGGTTCATACTTTATTTTCGCCATTTCTAAATCATACCTTAGATCTGTGACAGGATAGTTATCCTTAGCCAGAGCGTCTAAAGACCTTGGTAGCCGATGGTTCCGGTAATAAAAAGTTAAAATTGAATAACCGACATGTTGCAATGTGTTGGAATAAGCGATGTTGCTATAAAGTCCAATAATGCTTTCTGTTTGATCGACGGATTTCACGACTTTTCTTCCACCCGCCAATATGATTATTAAACAAAACACCAAAACCAACCCGCTGGCTGTTTTTCGACTGGTCAACCAGGGTATACGCTCTTCTTTTTTATCGGTCTCCTCAAGTTCGTTTTGTTGTTGTCTGATTGTGAGTTTCGGAGAAATTAACCCGGCCGTTAGAAGATTGCTCAATGCCTTGCAGGTTTCAAATTCCCCCATGTTGCCGATCTCGATCAAATGTCTGACATCCTGTTGGCCATCAACCAGATTAAATATGTTCATTTCACCCTGTGAAACCTTGATCCCAACTTCTGTGTTCTGTTCTCCGACTTTGTCAGTGTCTGGGTCTTCTTCGGATTTTGCAACACGCACCCTATCCATGTTTTCACTGTTTTTTTCGAAAACGATTTCTAAATTCGGGATCTTTTTCTCAATAAACGGCCATTCATCGATTCTCCGGACGCCTTCCATTATAAGAAATTCGGTGTTGACGGGTTCCAAGTAGTCCTGTTTCAATGAAATTTCTGAAGGCTCGAAACTGTAATGGCCCTCTTTCCATTGGAACAGACTTAATACGGCTTCTTTGACATGGAGATCAAGGGCCTTGACCAGATCTTCTTTTTGAATGGCGCCCATCTCGATAAGGATAAAGCCAATTTTATCTTTAGTATGTTGTTGCTTAGCCAGGGCTTCTTTAAGTTGGTCCTCAGTAATTTTATTTGAACGGGCCAGGATTTCGCCGATTTTTTTTATTCCCTCGAGATTCGACGTGTCCGCCTGGACGATCAGGCCTTTTTCAAATAAAACCCGCGATTCCGTGGACGCATTTTTCATCGTCAGAATCCCGGTTTTTTTCTGAAGATAGATCAATTGCAAGATATCCGCCAACCCAAAATCTTTTAATGACCCTTCCAGCGCCATCGCCTTCTCCTGTGCTCACACTTTTTCGTATGAAATCCTCAAAATATCATGAAACACCAAGAGGTACAAAACGATGAGTCCCGATACGATCATGGCCAGGCCGCCCAATCCCAAGATATCTCCATGTTCGGTTGGGGCGCGAAGAAAACCGTTTCCCCCCAAAAAAGCGAACAGGATTCCTATGAAAACCGCCTGGAAAATGAATCCCTTAATTTCTCGTCCGAAGTAAAAATGACCGGCCCCCGGGAGTAGAACCGAGATCCACTGGGCCGTCCTGAAGATCCAGCGCCGTCGGGTCTTGATCTGACGGAGATCCGTCTTCCTTTTGATGCTTTTATAGTTTCTCCAGCACATGACGCATGTTTTTTGATCAAAAATTCTTCGCTGGCATTGAAAACAAATTGGACGACCGCAAAGTGTGCAGGGGGCGGCCGTATATTTCCGCGGCAGGGCCAGTCTCATAACAATCACCCCGCCCGTAAAGAAGACCAGAAGATACGGCGACATCTTAAGTGAAAGGGGCGCCATAACCCTTTCAAAGAATTTCCGCGACCCTTCTTCATTGGACGATGTGTCCGAAAAAGCGCTCCTCCATAGAAAGGCCTTCGAAAAAAGTTCATCCATCGGACCGTGGCCGGTGTAAGATTGGATCAAGGGAAGATTGATTCGCTGGGCCGCTTCATATTCTTGCTCGGCGTCATTAAACCGGAGTAGTTCACGATAAACCAAACTGAGGTTGTAATGGGTGGCCGCACTCTGAGGGGTCATCGCAAGGGAAAGTTTATAGACCGCCATCGCCTCGTCATTCCGATGCAGGAGGAAATAGACATTTCCCAGATTGTTCAAAATGATCGAACGATTCGGTTCAAGTTTCTGCAATCTCTGATATTGCTCCAGGGCTTCGGAATAATTGCCCTCCCGTTTTTTCTGGAGGGCCAATGAGAAAAGGACAGGCCAATTCTTATCGTATCCGCCTCCCTTCTCCATCTGGAGGGCCGTACCTGAGGCGGCCGCATCGCCGCGCAAGACTTGCGCCATCAGCATTAATTCGGACGAGCGATCCGCCGTCAGCCAGGTCAGCGTTATGGGCAACCAATAAACCGTCAGGCTCATGATCACCGCGAACACGGCCGAGATGAGGCGTTCGCTCTTTGTCATAAACCTCCAAACCATACAGAGGCCGACCAAGAGAATGAGGCCCGTGCTTGTTCCGATCAACAAGGGTGTGAAAAGAAGAGTCAACACGAACACCCACACGGTCGGACGATTTAAAATGGTCCGGAACCATTCATGAAGACCATGAACCAGCAGCGGGAGATAGCGAATGAGGAGGAAGACGAAGAACAGTACGAAGCTGCCCAGGAGCCCGACCAACAAGATCAGGACCAACCGACCTAAAAAATAAAATGAAGACCAGAAATCGCTTGCGGCGTTCAAAAGACCTTTGAGATAGATTTTAATGGCTGCAAACGGCAAAAACGGGTGTTGATCAAAAAATACCTTTGCCAGGAAAAAAGCGCCGTTCGGATCGTCGGGGGACCACTGTCGTGCCTCCTCTCCCAGTTCAACTGCTTCCTTGAAATGGCCTTTCGAAAGAGCCTCTTCCCCTTCTTGAATCATCACCGCAGCCGGAAGATCGAACCCCCGGATTCCAAGATCCGCGGCCTGACCACGGATCCGGGTCAAGACCTCCGAGGCTTCCTTCATTTGGCCCGCGTCCCGTTGTGATCTGTATTCCAACCAAGCCGTCTCAGCCCACGCCGGGAGTTGCTGGGTTGAAAATGAAACCGCCGCGGTCGGTTCCGCGGCCAGCCCCGGGGAACAATAGAGCGTGCTGACAAGGACGGTCAAGATCCCGAGCGCACCGTTCATTCGTACGAATCGTTTCATGCCCGACCGATTTTGGGTTCCGTGCCCGCTCTCAATCGTTGAATATTGGTTGTGTGTCGAATCAAGATGATCCCTGTTAAGATCAGTGAAAAAACGACAACGTATGAAACGGGACGAAGAAACACAATGATGAGCGGTAAAGATCCGAAGGCGGCAATGGCCCCCAGCGAGGAGTACCGCCATATCCAGACCGTCGCGCCCCAGATAACGATCGTTATCCAGCCCGCCCACGGTTCGATGCCGTAGACAACGCCCAGGCCGGTGGCGACTCCCTTTCCTCCTTTGAAACGCAGAAACAGTGAATAATTGTGCCCCAGGACCGCGGCCAGTCCGGCCAGCCAAACACCGGACTCTCCCGCCGACAGCCATTGCGCGAACCGAACCGCGAGATACCCTTTCCCCAGGTCGCCCAACAACGTCAAGGCGGCCGGCACGCGTCCGGCCGTTCGGAGGACGTTTGTAAAACCGATATTGCGGCTGCCGCGGAATCGCGGATCGGTCCGGGTGATCCACCGCGAGAAAATCACGCCGAACGGAATCGATCCGACCAGGTATCCCACGAGAACCCCGAGAAGCATGGCCGGGACGGGAGGCGTGTTCATTGAATCTCGGTCGGATCGATTTGGGTTAAAAATTTCACGAAATACTGCACTCCTGAAAGAATGGCCAAGATCATCGAGATCCACAGCAAAAAGGTTCCCCAGACATGAAAGTCGAAATGGCCGAATTTAAATTCGAGAATCAAGAGCCCGATTGAAATGGTCTGAATGACCATTTTGTATTTCCCGGCTTCATCCGCGGCAATCACGATGCCGGATGAAGATGCGATGGCCCGGAGACCGGTCACGGCCAGTTCACGACCGATAATAACAATCGCGATCCACGAAGAGACGCGGTGGAAATCCACCAGCATAATGAGGGCGGTCAGGACCAGAAATTTGTCCGCGATCGGATCCAGAAATTTCCCCAGTTTCGTGATCTGTTCCCAGCGGCGGGCCAGGTAGCCGTCCATCAGATCCGTCAGGGAGGCGACAAAAAAAATGATGGCCGCGGCGAGGGATCTCGGACCGGTGGGTGTGAGAAAGACCAGGATAAAGACGGGAATCAGAAAGATTCTCAGCAGCGTGATCAGATTCGGGAGATTCATACGATCATCCCTTCGGCTTGAATCCGGTTCGCGGTTTCGTGCCCGTCCTCCATCGACGATGCATCCAGATCCATTGTTCCGGCGTCGCGCGAACCTGCTCCTCGATCATCTTTGTGAATCGGGCGGTTTGTTCCAGGACATCCCTCTCGATATCATCGGTTCGAGAGAGGTCGAGCGGGCCGTCAATGGTGATCCGGTGCCGCTCGCGACCTTCCCTTATAATAAACCCCACCACGACGGAGGCTCCCGTGCGATAGGCCAGGCTCGCGGCCCCGGTCGGGGTGAAGGCTTCCCGGTGAAAAAAAGGGACGAAAACGCCGTCCGTTTTGGTATCCTGATCGATCAGCAGACCGACAATCCCGCCGCGCCGAAGCATCGCGATCAACCGCTTTAAATACCCGGGCCGGCTCCGAACCAGCGTTTCGATGCCGTGGGTGGCCCGGAGACCGATCATTACTTTTTCCACACGGCGGTCATAAATCGGCGCGGCCACCACGGCCAAGGGATAACGCATCGCGACCGCCCGGGCCATCAGTTCCCAGTTCCCGATATGAGCCGTTATGAAGAGAACACCTCGGCCGTTCGCGGCCGCCGCCTTGAGGGCTTCCTCCCCGTCCACCCTGACAAGACGATCCAGGCCGTCGCGCGTTAACCGGTCCAGGTTTAGAACCTCGAAAAACGTCCGGCCTAAGTTTTGAAAGCTTTCCCTTGCAATCCGTCGTTGCTCTTCCGGCGACCGTTCTTGACCCAACGCCAGTTGAAGATGCTTTAGGGTCCGACGACGTTCCTTGACCAGAAAAAGATAAGCCGCCGCTCCTAAACCGCCGCCCAGAGCAAGGCCCATGTTCCAGGGGATCCAACGCGACAGGACACGCAGTCCCATCAGCGCGGCCCAGAGGAAAAAACGAAGAAGCCCTTGCATCTGTCTGCCGAACCGTGTGCGGGCCATCGGTTACAATATGTTGGGACCGCGGCGACCCTGGCCCGCGGCCTTAAGCCGTTCTAGGATCGACGGCGAGGCTTGCGTGCCATCAACAGGAGATCCGTCACTTCACGGACGGCGCCGAATCCGCCGGCCTTTTGAGTCACCCAGTCCACCCGCTTCTTCACCTCCGGATGGGCGTTTGGAACGGCTATGGAAAGGCCGACCCGTTCCAGAACCGGAAGATCAATCACATCATCGCCGATATAGGCCATTTGAGAGTCCCGGAGGCCGTACTTGCGAAGGAGTTCGTCGTATATTTTGATCTTGTCCAGCACGCGTTGATGAACCTCCGTGATCCCCAACTCCCGGGCGCGATAGTCCACGATGGTCGATCGCCGTCCCGTGATGATCCCAACCCGCACGCCCGCTTTTCGGATCAAATGAATGCCGGAACCGTCGTAGATGTTGAAGGCCTTCGTCTCCCGCCCGTCCGCATCGATGTAGATGGTGCCGTCGGTCATGACCCCGTCAACATCCAGCAACAGAAATTGAATCCGCCCGGCCTTTTCGATAATCCCTTTTGCAATCTTCATCGGGGCCGACCCAATCAATCCGAGTGAATCGAACGCGTTAAACCACGCCGGCCTTTAATAGATCATGCAGATGGAGCACGCCGAGGACTTTGCGTCGGGCGTCCACCACGACCAAGGATGTGATCGAATGCTGTTCCATAATCTGAACGGCCTTGGCCGCCAGCGCGGTCGGGCCGATGACCTTGGGTTTCCGCGTCATCACGTCGCTTGCTTTCAGGCGCATAGGACTTCGGTCACGTTCCAGAAGCCTGCGGAGATCGCCGTCCGTCACGATGCCCGAAAGCGCTCCTCGGGAGTTGACCACCGTGGTCATGCCCAGCTTTTTCGAGGTCATTTCGACGATGACGTCCTTCAAGGGCGTTTTTTCGGTTACCCGGGGGACGGCCGTGCCGTGATGCCAGACATCCGAAACCTTGAGGAGAAGTTTCTTCCCGAGGCTTCCGCCCGGATGAAAATAGGCGAAGTCTTCATGCTTAAATCCCCGTTCTTCAAGTAGCGCCACGGAGAGGGCGTCGCCCATCGCCAAGGTTGCGGTGGTGCTGGCGGTTGGTACGAGACCCAGGGGCCCGGCCTCTTCCTTCACGCCGACATCGATGACCGTATCGCTGTTCATGGCCAGCGTGGAACGCGTATTCCCGGTCAGGCAGATAATCGGTACGGCCAGGCGCTTGAAGGCCGGCAGGATTTTGATCAACTCCTCGGTCTCGCCGCTGTTGGAAATCACAACAACGGCATCGTCTTTCGACACCATTCCCAGATCGCCGTGAATCCCCTCGGCGGGATGCAGAAAAAATGCCGGGGTGCCGGTGCTGGCCAGTGTGGCCGCGATCTTTTTCCCGATCAGGCCGGATTTTCCCATGCCGGTAACGACGACCCGCCCCCTGCATTTTTGTAACAGTCCGATCGCCCGGGAAAAATTTCGATCGATGCGGCCGATCAGGTCCTGAATGGCCTGGGCTTCAAGCCGCAACACCTTTTTGGCCGTTTCTTCAATCATGATTAAACTTCCACCGGTTTCCCCGCGGGTCCATCGGGAATATGAATCGCCTCGTATATTCGTTTCACCTGTTTTAATAGTGCAGGCAACTCTTTCAAGGGTACCATATTCGGACCGTCCGAGGGGGCATGATCCGGGTCGGGATGAACCTCCATGAATAAGCCGTCACAGCCCGTCGCCACCGCCGCGCGGGCCAGGGGAGATACAAATTCCCGTTGGCCGGAGGAGGTTTTCCCGGCGCCGCCCGGGAGCTGGACGCTGTGCGTTGCGTCGAAAACAACCGGGTAGCCGAAACGCTGCATGATCGGTATGGCCCGCATGTCCGAAACCAGGTTGTTATAGCCGAAGCTGGCGCCTCGTTCGGTTAGTAAAATTTTGTGGTTGCCCGTTGATTCGACTTTCTCCACGGCGTTCCCCATGTCCCAGGGGGCCATGAATTGACCTTTTTTGATGTTGACCGTGCGCCCGGTTTTGCCGGCCGCCACGAGCAGATCCGTTTGCCGGCAGAGGAATGCCGGGATTTGGAGGATGTCCACGATCTCTGCCGACCGCTCGGCCTCCTCCGCGGTATGAATGTCGGAGAGAACGGGAAGCTCGAATTCCTCCTTGATTTTACGAAGAATTTTTAACCCTTTGGCCAAGCCGGGACCCCGAAAAGACCGGATCGAACTGCGATTCGCCTTGTCGTAGGACGACTTGAAGATCAAAGGCATCGACAGTTCGGCCGTGATCTTTTTAAGCTGCCGGGCCGTCTCGATCATCAGCTTCTCGGCTTCGATCACACAGGGTCCCGCGATCAAAAACAGCCGGTCCGGCCGTCCGATGGTGAAATACTGAAGGTCGATCGTCTTCATTTATTTTGTGAAGCGGTCAGGGCCGCCTTGATGAACTCGCGGAAAATCGGATGCGGTGCGGTCGGCCTTGAACGAAACTCCGGATGAAACTGCGTGGCTAAAAACCAAGGATGCCCCTGCAGTTCGATGATCTCCACCAGCTGTTCTTTCGGATAGAGACCGCTGAACGTCATCCCCGCCGTCTTAAAGGTTTCCAGGTATCGGTTGTTGAATTCGTAACGATGACGGTGACGTTCCTCCACCCGATCGCTTTGATAAGCCCGGTAAGCCAGGCTGTCTTTTGTCAATTCACATGGATAAGCGCCGAGCCGCATGGTCCCGCCCTTTGCTTCCGTCTCTTTTTGGGATGGGATCAGATCGATCACCGGGTGGAGCGTTTTGGGATCGAACTCGGAACTGTTCGCGTCTTTGAAGCCGGCCACGTTCCGTCCGAATTCGATCACGGCGCACTGCATGCCCAGGCAGATGCCCAAGAAAGGTTTCCGGGATTCACGGGCATACCGGATCGCCTGGATCTTTCCCTCGATGCCGCGGTTTCCAAACCCGCCCGGAATCAGCACCCCGTCGCCCTTTTCCAGGAAATGTTCGGCGCCCTTCCTCTCGATCTCTTCGGCGTCCACCCACATCACTTCAACTCCGCAGTGATGGGGTATGCCCCCGTGCGTCAGCGCCTCGCATAGACTTTTATACGATTCTTTAAGTTCGATGTATTTCCCGACCAGCGCGATCCGGGTCCTATGCTTCGGATGCCGGATCCGCTCCACCAGTTCCGCCCATTGGGCCAATTCCGGCGGATTCGAATTCAGATGCAGCTGTTGGACGATCCGCTCGTCCAACCCCTCCTGGTGAAAAGCAAGCGGCACTTCGTAAATCGTATCCACGTCCTTGGCCGTGATCACCGCCTCCTTCTCCAGGTTGCTGAACAACGCGATCTTCTTTTTGACGTCGATGGACAGCTGACGGTCCGTCCGACAGAGCAAAACATTCGGCTGGATACCGATTTCCCGAAGTTTGTTCACGCTGTGCTGGGTCGGCTTGGTTTTCAATTCATCGGCGGCTTTGATAAACGGAACCAAGGTGACATGGATGTAGAGGACGTTTTCTCGCCCGACGTCGAAGGGAAACTGCCGGATGGCTTCGAGAAACGGAAGGCTCTCGATGTCGCCGACCGTTCCCCCGATTTCGACGATCACGACATCGACGCCGTCGGCGACATTGCGTATCGCCTGCTTGATCTCATCGGTCACGTGGGGCACCACCTGCACCGTGCCGCCCAGATAATCGCCCCGCCGCTCTTTGGTGATGACGTTGTAGTAGATCTTGCCGGCGGTCGAGTTGTTCTTCTGCGACATCGTAACCGACGTGAAGCGTTCGTAATGCCCGAGGTCCAGATCCGTCTCTGCGCCGTCGTCCGTGACGTAGACCTCCCCGTGTTGGTAGGGATTCATCGTGCCGGGATCGACATTGATGTAGGGATCCAGTTTGAGAAAGGTGACGGCGAGCCCGCGGCTCTCCAACAGGTTTCCGATCGATGCCGAGGCCAGACCCTTGCCAAGGGATGAAACCACACCGCCTGTCACAAAGATATATTTCGTTTGGCCCGTCGTCTTGCGGGTCATCTTCTCACTCCTCTCGGGACAGACCCCGGCCCTGTGTCCGTCACGAAACGTTCCGCCGCTTTGATGTCCTCCGGCGCATCGATTCGAAGGGACTCCTGAGACGTTTCCCAAACCTTGATTCGGAACCCGTTCTCAAGCGCCCGGAGCTGTTCCAGCTGTTCGCGGGCTTCAAGATGGCCCGTGGGGAGCCCGCTGAACTTCCGGAGCAGTTCCCGCCGGTAAATATAAATCCCCACATGTTTATAGAACGGCACCGCTCCGGCGGGGAGATCGGCGTTTCGATCCCGGCGAAACGGAATCGGCGATCTTGAAAAATAGAGCGCGTATCCTTCCCGATCCGTCACCACCTTCACGACGTTCGGGTTCTTTTCCTCGTCCGACGAAGACGCGGCCCGTTTGAGCGTTCCCATGATCAGGGGCTGGGCGGCCTCGAACTCAGCGATCAAATCGTCCAGGATCTTCGAGTCCTGGATCAACTCGTCGCCCTGAAGATTCAGATAGGCATCCGCGGGCACCCGTTCCGCAACCCACGCCAACCGGTCCGTTCCGGTTCGGAACTCGCCCTCCGTCATCATCACGTCCGCTCCAAAAGAGGCGGCGGCTTTGCGGATCCGTTCATCATCGGTCGCCACGATCAACCGCTCGGCCCGGCGGCTCTCGCGGGCCCGTTCCCAGATCTGCCGGATCAGAACGCTCCCTCCGACCGGAATGAGCGGTTTTCCCGGAAGACGGCTGGAAGCATAACGCACCGGTATGACGATCACCGTTTTCACGAGGAAACCCTTCCCCGCAGAAAATGCGTGAGCCTCTCCCGCTGAACCGTCGCCGTTCCGACGATTCCAACCACGATGCCGGCGGCATAATTGGCCAGGAGCGCCGCATCCCGCATTCCGGAGCCGGCGCACAGGCCCAAAGCCATGGTCGCGATCACCGTGTCCCCTGCGCCTGTGACGTCGTATACTTCGCGGGCCACGGTCGGAATATGGGTTACTTTTCCGTTGTTCTCAAAAAGACTCATCCCGTCCTCGCCCCGCGTGATGAGGACGGCCCGGCACCCCAATCGCTTTAGCAGGATTCGACCCGCCTGTATCAGATCATTCTCGGTTCGGTTTTCCAGACCGACCGCCCCAAAAGCCTCGGCCGTGTTGGGTGTGATCACATCGATGCCTTTGTAAAACGGGATATGGTCCACTTTGGGATCCACGATCATCGGAACGCCGTGCTGATGCGCCAGGTCGATCACGTCTTTCATCAACTCTCCCGTGATCACGCCTTTGGCGTAGTCCGAAATCACCAGCCCGTCCACGCGGCGGATGCGGCGGCCGATAAATTCGAGAAGGGAGCGCCGGATTTTCTCCGATACCGCCTGGCGCTGTTCGCGGTCGAAGCGGACCACCTGCTGGTTGTGCGCGATCACCCGGGTTTTCTGGGTCGTCGGGCGATCCGGATCGACCATGACCCCTTCCGTGCCGATCTTGAGCCTTTTCAATTCGCGCAGGATCCGCCCGCCGTGGTCGTCCTTTCCGATCACCCCGCAGAGGTCCGCCTTTCCGCCGAGCGAGACGATGTTATGGGCGACATTCGCGGCGCCCCCCAGGTGGATGGATTCATTCGAGACCGCCACGACCGGAACGGGGGCCTCGGGGGAGATGCGCTCGACACGTCCCCAGATATAGTGGTCCAGCATCACATCTCCGACGACCAACAGACGGACGCCCGGAAAACGCTTGCAGTATTTGATCAGCCGCTCGGGACGCTCCGGTATGTGACGGCCCGATCCCGTGCTCATGAAATCAATCGCCCGATCCGGTTCCAGCGAACCCAGGTATGCGGGCCGTCCCATGACCAGTAAATAATAAAAGCCTTCCCTCTGATTTTTTCCTGCTTCACGAACCCCCAGAACCGGCTGTCCAAACTCTGATCCCGGTTGTCTCCCATCACAAAATAGGAATCCGGCGGAACGGTAAGCGGACCCAGATTATCCCTCGGAGACTGGGCCCCGGCCGGCAGCGTCATCGGATCGCGGTGGATCACGTAAGGCTCGACGAGAGCCTGGTGGTTGACATAGACCGTTTTGTCGCGGACCTCGATTACGTCCCCGGGTTCGCCGATGATTCGTTTGATGAAGTCTTTGGTTTCGTCTTCCGGATACTTGAACACGATGACATCCAGCCGGTGCGGCTTCCGGATCGGAAACAGCGCCAGATCCGTGAACGGGATCTGAACCCCGTACAGGAACTTATTGACCAGAATATGATCGCCGATTTTGAGCGTCTCGGTCATGGAGCCGGAGGGGATCTTGAACGCCTGAACGATGAAGGTCCTTATGAATAAAGCCAGAAGGACCGCGATGATGATCGCTTCGGCGTATTCCCGGAATTGCGATCGGGGTCGGGTCAGATCCGACGCTTTCGGCGCTACTCTTTCACTTTCAGCAGGGCGAGGAACGCTTCCTGGGGGATTTCCACGCGTCCCACCTGCTTCATACGCTTCTTTCCTTCCTTCTGTTTCTCCCATAATTTCCTCTTTCGTGTGATGTCGCCGCCGTAGCACTTGGCGGTGACGTTTTTCCGCATCGCCCCGATCGTCTCGCGGGCGATGATCTTGCTGCCGATCGCGGCCTGAATGGCCACCTCGAACAATTGACGGGGGATGACCTCCTTCAACTTTTCGGCGATCAGACGCGCGCGGGTATAGGACTTGTCCCGGTGCACGATGAAGGACAGCGCGTCCACGTTTTCTCCGTTCAACAAAATGTCCACCCGGACCAGGTCCGATTCGCGGTAACCGATGTGCTCGTAATCCAGCGAAGCGTATCCCTTGCTGAGCGACTTCAGTCGGTCGTAGAAATCCATGATGATCTCGTTGAGCGGGAGCTCGTAAACCAGCATCACGCGGTCCATGTCGAGATAGTTTAGCTCCAGCTGCGTTCCCCGCTTCTCCTGACAAAGGGCCAGCATCGCGCCCACGTACTCTTCACGGGTCAGGATCGTGGCGCGGATGTACGGCTCCTCGAACCGTTGGATCCGGGACGGATCGGGCAGCTTGGCCGGATTGTCGATCGAAAGCCATTCGTCCCGATTTGTCAGGACCCGGTAAATCACGGTGGGGGCCGTGCTGATCAAATTCAGGCGGTACTCCCGCTCCAGCCGCTCCTGGATGATCTCCATATGAAGGAGGCCCAGAAAACCGCACCGGAATCCGAACCCCAGCGCAAGCGAGGTTTCCGGTTCATACGTAAACGAGGAATCGTTCAATCGCAATTTTTCCAGGGCGTCCCGCAGGTCCTCGAACTGTTCGCTGTCGACGGCGTACAGCCCGCAGAAGACCATCGGCTTGATCTCTTTATAGCCCGGAAACGGCTCGTCGGTCGGATGGAGCGCGTCCGTGATCGTCTCGCCGATTTTCGTGTCGCTCACTTTTTTAAAGCCGGCGATGAGATATCCGACCTCGCCGGCGGATAATTCCTGAACCGGCTTCTTTTTCGGGGTCAGAAATCCGAGCTCGACGACTTCGAATTCCTTCTGCGTCGACATCAACCGGATCTTGGAGCCGATCCCCACCCGGCCGTCGATCACCCGGGTGAGCACCACCGCCCCTTGATAGTTGTCGAACCAGGAATCGAAGATCAGGGCCTTGAGCGGTTTATCCGGATTCCCGCGGGGCGGCGGGATGCGTTGGATGATCGCTTCGAGGATCTCCTTGATCCCGATTCCCTCTTTCGCGCTGGCCAGCAGGGCTTCGGAACGGTCCAGACCGAGAACTTCTTTAATCTGCCGCGCGACCCGGTCGACGTCCGCGCTGGGAAGATCGATTTTGTTGATGACGGGAAGAATCGTCAGGTTATGTTCCATGGCCAGATAGGCGTTTGCGATGGTCTGGGCCTCGACTCCCTGCGTGGCGTCCACGACCAGCAGAACACCTTCGCATGCGGCCAGGCTCCGCGACACCTCGTAAGCGAAGTCCACGTGGCCCGGCGTATCGATCAAATGAAGATGGTAGCGTTGACCGTCATCCGCCCGGTATTCGAGCCGAACCGCGTGGGCTTTAATCGTGATTCCACGCTCCCGCTCCAGATCCATGTCATCCAAAATCTGATCGCGTTGTTCTCGCAGGGTGATGGCACCGGTCTGCTCCAGAATCCGGTCGGCTAAGGTGGATTTACCGTGATCGATGTGGGCGATAATTGAAAAATTTCGGATCGCCGTTTGCAAGATGATTTGACCTCTCTGAAATCCCCTAAATCAAATTATTATAAATAGAATTGACGGAGTTGTCAAAGGGAAATTCGTGAAACGACATGGGCTCCAGCCGTAAAGGTAATCAGAGACGAATCCGCTCTTACGACAAAGAGTCCGCCAACGAAACTTTTTAAATCGGCTTTCCAAGGATGAAGGCCAGATGGGCGTCGTTGACGCTTTTGACTTCCTGGAGCATCTTGGGCGTCGCTTTGAGGCGGAACAGTCCGGACCAGTTCATACGTCCCACGAGACGAAGCAACGAGACCGTTCCCGGCGAGACGGGCTGAAGCGGATCGCTGATCGTCCGCGCGCAGGGCCCGCACAGGGTTCCGCCGTTCTTCGGGGAGAAATAGACCGGCTTCGAATCGATCTCACGGTGACAGATCAGGCATCGGTCCAGGCGGGCCTGATATCCCGCATGTTTCAGGCAACGGATTTCGAATATGCGAACCAGCCACTCCAGACGATCGCTCTTTTCGACCCCGCCCAGACCGGCAAGAAGCAGAGAGAATATCTTTGGGTTGGCTTCCCCTTCCGGCAGAATGGCCGAGACGATTTGTGCCATGCGCGACGCCGCATGAATCCGGTCCAGGTCTTCGCGGATTTTCATAAACGGCCGCAGAATATCGGCCTGGCTGATCCGCATCAACACGGTCGGCTTCTTCTCGAACAGGATCACGTTGCAATACGTGAAGGGCTCGAGCACCGCGCCGAAGCGGCTACGGAGACGCCGTGCGCCTTTCGCCACGGCCTTGACCTTCCCCTTTCTTGCGGTTAAAAGCGTCACCAGCTTGTCTGCTTCTCCCAAGCGCAGTCCATTTAGAATAATGGCCTCTGTTTCGAATAATGACATGGGTTATGTCGTCTTATTAATCTTTAACTTTAATATCCTAATTCCTTCAGAACGTTTTCATCCTGCCGCCAATCTTTTTGGACCTTCACCCACAGCTCCAAAAACACCTTTGTTCCCAGCAGCGCCTCCAACTCGATGCGTGCTTCGGACCCTACTGTTTTTAACATCTCTCCTTTCTTCCCGATCAGAATCCCTTTCTGTGATTCCCGTTCCACCAGAATCACCGCGCGGATATGAACCGGCTTTTTCGGCGCCTCCTTAAATTCTTCAATCACGACGGCCACCGAGTACGGGATCTCTTCCCGGGTATGGTGGAGGATTTTCTCCCGAATGGTTTCGGTTGCAATGAACCGCATCGGCTGATCCGTCACGACATCGGCCGGAAAAAGCGGCTCGCCTTCCGGCAAATAGCCGACGGTAATTTCCATCAGGCGGTCCACGTTGTCACCGGTCAGGGCCGAGATCGGAACCACTTCGGCGAACTTGAATCGCCGGACGTATTCTTCAACCAGGGGGATCGTTTTTTCTTTTTTGATCAGATCCATCTTGTTCAAGACAAGAAAGACCGGGGTTTCCAGTTCCTTCAACCGTTCCAGGATATACTGATCGCCGCTTCCGATGAGCGACGCCCTCCGGCCGAACGAATCCGCATCGGTCCCTTCGACGATGAAGAAAATGAGATCGACCTCCTCGAGGGTCCCTAGCGCGATTTTCACCATTTGATAGTTGAGTCTGTATTTAGGCTTATGAATCCCCGGCGTATCCAGTAGAACAATCTGCGCCTGGGGAAGATTCGCGACCCCTAAAATGCGGTTGCGGGTCGTTTGGGGCTTGTCCGAGATGATTGCGATTTTTTCACGCAGGATCTGATTCAGGAGGGTCGATTTTCCGACATTGGGGCGGCCGATGATCGAAACAAAACCGGAATGGAAAGCGGGTTGGTTCATCGAGTTTTCATGGGCGACCAGTTTCCGGCGGGTTCTGCGGCCGATCGGACGGCGCGGCCGGTTCGAATTGATACACCACTTCTCCGGGCCGGACCAGCCCCAAGCGCTCGCGCGCCAACTGTTCGATCTTGACCGGGTCGGATCGCAGCGCGCGGACCTCCTCTTCGATCTTCAGATTCTCGTCCGACAATTGCTGGATTTCAAGCTGCAGTTGATGATCGGTTTTGCGCATCTTGAAATATTTCACCAGTCCCATGTCGCCGACGATCAACGGGACCAACAAGTAGAGTCCGACCATCGCCCCGACACCCCAGTAAACGCGGCGGCGGAGTTTTTGATGCCGCTCGATCGTTTCTCTGCTTCGGTTCCCGCGCGCCATAAACGGTTATACCCAATCGGTCAGCGGTTACGGGGGATCTGCCGGAACGACCGGCTGCCCCGGAAAACGGCCGTTTCGCCCAACTCCTCGGCGATGCGCAACAGTTGGTTGAACTTGGCCACCCGATCCGTCCGGCAGACCGGTCCGGTCTTGATTTGACCGGCGCCGCATCCCACCGCGAGGTCGGCGATCGTCGTGTCCTCCGTTTCCCCGGACCGGTGCGAGATGATCGTCGTGTACCCCGACCGTTTGGCCATCTCGACGGTCTCCAACGTCTCGGTCAGCGTGCCGATCTGATTCAGCTTGATCAGGACGGAGTTGCCCACGTGTTCGGCGATTCCTTTCCGGAGGATCTCCGGATTGGTCACGAAAATATCGTCGCCGACCAACTGAAGACGTTCGCCCAACTGCCGGGTCATCCCCTGCCATCCCTTCCAGTCGTTCTCGGCCAGACCGTCTTCGAGCGAAATAATCGGATAACGGTCGGCCAGACCCTCGTAGTAGGAGACCATTTCCTCCGAGGACCGGGCGCGTTTGTGGTCCGCCCGGAGAACGTATTTCCCCCGTTGGTAGAACTGGCTGGCCGCCGCGTCGATCGCCAGGAAGACATCTTTCCCGGGACGGTATCCCGCCTCATCGATGCCGTTCATCACAAGTTCCAGCGCCTCTTCGTTGTGACTGAGGGTCGGCGCGAATCCACCCTCGTCGCCTACCGTGCTACGGAGCCCCTTTTTCCTCAGGACCCCTTTCAGATGATGATAGATCTCGGCGCCCATTCGAACCGCGTCCGTAAATAGGACCGCGCCCACCGGCGCAATCATGATTTCCTGAAAGTCCAGATTATTATCGGCATGTGCGCCGCCGTTGATCACGTTCATCAAGGGGACGGGAAGTTCGTCGGCGTGGACTCCTCCCAGATACCGGTAGAAGGGAAGACCGGCCTCTTCGGCCGCCGCCTTCGCCGAGGCCAGTGAAACGGCCAGGATCGCGTTGGCGCCCATCTTGCTTTTATTCTTCGTGCCGTCGAGTTCGATCATCATCCGGTCGATCAGCGTCTGTTCCCGTGCGTCCATCCCGAGAAGGTGGGGACCGATCGTTTCGTTCACGTTTCGGACCGCCTTGATGACGCCTTTTCCCAGATAGCGCTGTTTGTCCTTATCGCGAAGCTCGACGGCCTCGTGTTCGCCCGTGGAGGCGCCGGAGGGAACGGCCGCGCGACCCATCACGCCGTTCTCTAAAATAACGTCCGCCTCAACCGTCGGATTCCCCCGTGAATCCAGGATCTCTCTCGCGTAAACGGCAACGATCTCGCTCATTTTTTCTCCCCACCCAGTTTGCTCTTCAACAGTTCATTCACCTTGCCGGGATTGGCCTTCCCCTGTGAACGCTTCATCACCTGTCCGACAAAGAAACCCAGAAGCTGGCTCTTTCCCTGCCGGTAGGACTCCCGTTCGTTGGGATAGGCCTGAAGAACCTCCTCGACCAACGCTTCGATCGCTCCTGCATCGCTGATCTGGACCAGCCCTCGTTCCTTGACGATCTCATCGGGGGAACGGCCGGTTCGGTACATCTCCTCGAAGACCGTCTTGGCGATCTTGCCGCTGATCGTACCGTTGTCGATCATTTTAAGCAGCCCCGCAAACCGATCCGGCGGGATCGGGCAGTCGGCGATCTGCCGACCGCCGGCCTTCAGTTCCCGTAGCAGCTCGGTCATGATCCAGTTGCTCACCGTTTTGGGCTGGGGATAAGCCTCGACGCACACCTCAAAATAGCGGGCCAAGTCTTTGGACGTCGTGAGCACCTCGGCATCGTAAACCGGAATTCCATAGTCGCGGACAAACCGTTCGCGCTTGGCGTCCGGAAGCTCCGGCAGCGTCTTCCGGACTTCCTCGATCAGGTCCTTGGGAATCATGAGCGGAACGAGATCCGGTTCGGGAAAGTAGCGGTAGTCATGGGCTTCTTCTTTACCGCGCATCACGACCGTCATCTCTTTTTCGGTATTCCAGAGCCGGGTTTCCTGCACCACCCGTCCGCCCTCGCGAAGGACCTTTTCCTGCCGACGAAGCTCGTACTCCATGGCTTTCTGAACGAACCGGAACGAATTGATGTTTTTCAGCTCGACGCGCGTGCCGAACTCTTTCTGGCCGATCGGACGCAGCGACAGGTTCGGTTCGCATCGGAGGCTTCCCTCTTCCATGTTACCGTCGCAGACATCCAGATAAACCAGGATGTCCCGCAGGGTCTTCAGATAGGCGACGGCTTCGTCGACCGACCGGATATCCGGCTCGCTCACGATCTCGAGCAGCGGAACCCCGGCGCGGTTGAGGTCGACGTGACTGGCGGCTTCCAACCCTTCGTGAAGATTCTTCCCGGCGTCCTCCTCCATATGGGCCCGCCGGATTCCGATCCGTTTGATCCGGCCGTTGACGCCCGCCTGTCCGGCAGGCAGGGCCACCTCAAGGTAACCGTGTTCGCACAACGGCAGCTCGTATTGCGAGATTTGGTATCCCTTCGGGAGGTCGGGATAAAAATAATTTTTTCGCGCGAAGCGGCTGTAAGGGGCGATCCGACAATGCAGCGCGAGACCGGTCTTGACGGCCAGTTCCAGTACGCGACGATTCAGGACCGGCAGCACTCCCGGCATTCCCAGGCAAACCGGACAGGTCTGCGTGTTGGGTCCCGCCCCGAACTTCGTGCTGCAGCCGCAGAAAATCTTGGAGGCGGTCTTGAGCTGCGCGTGAACCTCCAGACCGACGACGACTTCGTATTGGATCTGCGTTGTTGTTTGTATGGACATGTTGAGTAAATCCTAAGCGTTGTTATCGATCGGGTCCTGTGTCTTATAGATGCGTGACAGGCGACACCCCTACAGCCGCGGTTTTCTTTTATGCCACTCCGTTGCCTGTTCATAGCCATAGGCCGCCTTAAGAAGGGTTTCCTCCGCAAAAGGACGGCCCATGATCTGTAAACCGATCGGAAGCCCCGTCTTGGTGAAACCGCACGGCAGCGAGATCGCCGGGATGCCGGCGATGTTGGTCGAGATCGTGAAGATGTCGGACAAGTACATCTGGAGCGGGTCCTGAGTCTTCTCACCGATCTTGAAGGCGGCCGACGGCGCGGTCGGCGTTACGATGATATCGACCTGCTTGAAGGCTTCATCGAAATCGCTTTTGATCAAGGTCCGGACGGATTGGGCCTTTCGGTAGTAGGCGTCATAATAACCCGACGAGAGGGCATAGGTTCCCAGCATGATACGTCTCTTGACCTCCGGACCGAAGCCCGCCTGGCGGGTTTTCATGTACATTTCCAGAAGATCCCGGGTCGGTTTGACCCGCAATCCGTACTTCACCCCGTCATAGCGCGCGAGATTGGAGCTGGCCTCGGCCGTGGCAAGAATATAATACGTAGCGATCGCGTATTCCGTGTGCGGCAGGAGAACCTCCCGTGTTTTCGCGCCCAGTTTTTCCATCGTCCGGATGGCCTCTTTGACCGCGTGAAGCACCTCCGGGTCCATCCCGTCGATGAAATACTCCTTGGGAATTCCGATCCGCATCCCGGACAAATCCCGATTCAGGGCGCGTGCGTAGTCTTCCGCCGGAAGGTCGGCCGAGGTGGAATCGCGGGGATCATGGCCGGCGATCGCGTTCATCAGCAAAGCGCAGTCCGTGACGTCCTTCGTGAGCGGGCCGATCTGGTCCAGCGAAGACGCGAAGGCGACCAGGCCGTATCGCGAGACCCGCCCGTACGTCGGCTTCAATCCGACGACGCCGCACATCGCGGCCGGTTGCCGGATCGATCCACCCGTGTCCGAGCCCAACGCCGCCGTGCAGACATCCGCCGCCACGGCCGCGGCCGAGCCTCCGGAAGACCCGCCCGGGATTCGGTTCAAATCCCAGGGATTGGCCGTCAGACCGAAGGCCGAATTCTCCGTGGAAGAGCCCATCGCGAATTCGTCCATATTCGTTTTTCCGATAAAGACGGCGCCGGACTCTTTCAGGCGCCCCACCACGGTCGCGTCGTAAGGGGGAACGAAATTTTCAAGCATCTTTGAGGAACAGGTGGTCCGGACTCCCTTCGTGCAGAGATTGTCCTTCAGGGCGATCGGGATGCCCGTCAGCGGATGGGTCGCCCGTCCGGACTGAAGCCGGCGATCGGCCGCTTCGGCCTGCTCCAGAGCCGGTTCGGCCGTCACGGTCGTAAAAGCATGGATCCGCGACTCCAGCGATTCGATCCGTTGAAGAACCGAGCGGGTCAGTTCCCGCGAAGTGGTCTCGTGGTTCTTTAATTGTTCGTGCAGTTCATGGATCGTGAATTGGGAAGGGTCCACAACGCCGCTCACTTTTTGATGAGGTGGTTTTTCTCATCGACCTTGATGATCGTCGGTTTGTAGGTTTTGAGCTCCTGGTCGTTGTAGTATTCGTAGCAGAAAATCACGACCCGGTCTCCGATCACCCCTTTGCGGGCCGTCGGGCCGTTGAGGCAGATCGTCCCGCTGCCCCGTTTACCCGAAGGGATCACGTAGGTTTCAAACCGTTCTCCGTTGTTGAGGTTCGAGACCATGACCTGTTCGTAGGGCAGGATCCCGGCCGCCTCCAGCAGATTTTCATCCACCGTCAGGCTTCCATCATAATCCAGATTGGCATCCGTCACGGTCGCCCGATGGATTTTCGAACGCAACATCAAACGCAACATGGTCACTCCCTCTCTTCGATGATTTTGGGGACACGAAAGAAATCATCGACGCGGTCGGGCGCATTGGCCAGGGCTTCCGCCACCGACAAACTTTCCCGAATCGCGTCGTCCCGCAACACGTTGCTCAAGTCGAGCACGTGGGACGTCGGTTGGATCTTGGATGTGTCCAACCGATTGAGCGTCTGGATGTAGGTGAGAATCTCGGAGAGCTGCCGGCTGAAAGCCTCTTTCTCGGCGTCGTTGACCGACAATCGAGCCAGCTTGGCCACGTGGTCCACTTCTTCTTTGGAAAGTTTCATAAATCTCCTCCATCGTGCTTACAAGCTCAAAACATATTCCAATTCTTTTGATACCCCGATACGCTTCGCCCACCGTTGGAGATATCGACGGTCAAGGATTTTTCCAGAACGGTCAAGAACCGTGAGTGCATCTTCGAAATCATGCGGCCGTCCAACCTTGAGCTTCTGGATAATTAAATCCTCCGGCGATACAAACCAACAATATTGTTTTCCAATCCGCTTACGCCGTTTCCTTAGCAACGCCTGCCGGTCATGAGCATTCCGGGCTCTAAGCAGATCAACCGTTATTCCCCGATACTGAAAACGGGATTGAACCCCTCTGAGCATAGGATTCCACTTGGCCCACGCCTTATCTGTCTCAATACCTTTCCCTGCGAATCCGTCAGCCATCCGCGCAAGTTTCGCTTCGTCCAGCATCACCAGGAAGTCAAGATCCCTCGTTGCCCTCGGACGGCCCCACACAGACAGGGCCCACGCGCCGATTAGAGCGTACGTTACTCGCTCATGTTGCAAGCGCTCGATCACGCGCGCTAAAACTTTGAGAAAGCTTTCATCGGAAGAAGCGCGCACGTTCCTTTTTCCAAAGAACCGTCCGACGTGCCTCCATTCGTGACGCGCGTGCCAGAATCTCCTGCATCTGTCTCCGAATGGATTGAATCCCGGTTTTCTGGCAGGCGGCTTGGGCCTCCTGCTTCATTGATTGTAGGGCGATCTCAGATAATGCCGCCGTCTCCCGGACGCCCTCCTCCACCGTTCGCGGCCAACGGAATCCTCGGAGATCCAATTTTACCCGTCCCAATTTTCGGAGCCACAAAGGAATCGCCTTACGCTGCT
>DATIYJ010000048.1 GCA_035517655.1 Nitrospiria bacterium
GTAGATCTTGCCCGTCGGGTTCGCCACCTGCAGCTTGCGGTCGAAGTCCACGTCGATCATGTCCGGCGCGTTCGGATTGTATTTTAACGCCCGATCCGCCGCGATCACGTTGAAGCTCTTCACCGGCGCGTCCGCCGGGCAGACCGTTTTCGCGGAAGCCGGAACCACCTCATGGCCCGGCAGCTTCTTCAGATCCGGGACCTCTTTATCCAGCACCCGGAGAATTCCCCAGCTTCCCTCTGAGAAATGCGATGCGCGGCCGTCAAAGTGGAGGTAGTCCCCGGCCATCTGCTGGGGTCCACCGGCCTTGGTGACCAGATCGTAGCGTTCGGCAATGCCGACATGATAGGCATTCCGGAAATCCGAATGCTCGGCATACCGCTCCGTCCGGAAGGCATGGCCGGCAATGTGCCACGTGTGGCTCTCATTCATCATGACATGCAGCAATCGAAACACAATGGGATCTCCCACGTAGGCCCTAAGGAGCGGCGTACCGGGATCCTTTCCGTAAACCCGGGTCGAAAAGACCATCGACGGCTCCGGCTTGAACTTCAACCGTTTTGCAATCGACTCGGCCCGGAAGAAGAAACCGCCCCCGGTGGTGTGCGTTCCGCCGTTGAGCATCGGGACGGCCACCAAGTCCAGGTCATACGGCATCTGGAAGAAAAGCGCCTGCCCCGCGTCGATGGCCGCCTTGACCGTCTGGCCGGGAGGATTCCCCGCCGTTACGACCTGCGCGGTGTACGGCACCGTGTCATGAAGATACTGAACCAACTCCCGGAAGCTGCCGTTCACCCCATAGCCGACCGGCTCGGTGGTATGGATATCGGCGATCGGTCCGCTCCGGATCTCCTTCCCGGTTTTCGGATCATGATAGGTGGAGCCGAACGGCTCGACAATCAGACCGCCCACCGCGCCGTGCGGCCAGGTGGTGCCGCCGAGGGCGTGGTCATGCCAGAAGACCGTTCCCAAGTCGGCGTCCACCCAATACCGATAACGGACATACTCCACCGAAGCGATCTCTCCCTTCTTGTGGCTATTTTTCAAAGGTTCACTGAAAAAGACCGTGTCCCCTTTGATGTCCTTGATCCACCGAACCTCCGAGGTTTTGACCTCGTTCATTCCGATCATGATATCCGTTCCGACATGATACGGCGTCGCCCCTTCCGGCATCTTGATTTTGATGCTGACGGCTCCGGCCTTGACGTCCTCGGTTAGAGTGGAATTCATCGGCACCGGAAGTCCCGCCTGTTTGTCTTTCTTCATCTCCGTAAACGGCCGGACCGACTGCTCATAAGAAAAGCCGGTGATCACGCCGTCCGAAGACTGGTTGTCGAATTGGATGAAATGCGGGTGGATGTTGATCTTCGACATCTGGAAATTGGTGGTGTCATTGTCCATCCACTCGCTTTTTAGGATGACGTCCACGCAGTCATAGACGTTGGCACGGTAGACCAACGGGCGCGCCAGATCGCTGTTCGCCCTCACGGCGGCTTCCTCTTCTTGGAGGACATAGATCGTCCCGTGCTGATCCACCACGGCTTTCTCTTTGCCGATGGCGTCATTCATCGTGATCGGTGTTTCGATAAAGTGGATTGTGTATTGCTTTCTTCCCGCATTCTCAGGACAGAGACTCCAACGCCCCTGTTCTCCCGGTCGGGCCGGAAGGGTCGTTTCACTTCCCGGTGCACCGACACTGCCCGGATCGGTCGACAAGGCTCCCGTATTCTTATCCATATGAATCGGCTCCAGCCACGGCGCAGGTCCGTGATGGCGGGCAAACGGAACCCGCTTTCCGAGGTGCGGCTTGAAATGCGGCCAAGCCAGCTTCCCCGTCTTCTCCTCGAACAGGATCGGCGGCCGCTTCCCCGGCATCGGAGAGGTGTACTTGGGCCACGGGAAGGTCCCCGTCACTTCCGGTTCGCCCATCGCCTTGCTCCCGTCCCAGGTCCAGTCCCATACCGTCGCATCGTAGGCCTCGATCTGGCCCTTCTCGTCCGCGACGTGGCCCGGCTGTCCGGCCGGCGGCAGCATCATCTTCACCCAGTCCTTGATCGAAACATCCGGAACGGCCTTGGAGAAGTCCGTCTTGTCCGCCGTGATGTTCCATTTCTTGTCGTACCAGTCCATCGTCCTTCCGACCAGCTTGTCGGAGGTCACGGCCGGCTTCATCCGGCCTTTCCGGTCGGGAAGCTCCTGCAAGGGCGGCATGATGTCGGTGCTGCCGAACGGATAGTTCCCGATCTGCAGCGTGTTGTACACACGCCAGTACGACCACATCCCGGCGACATAATGGTGCGCCACGTGGCAGTGGAACAGAAAATCTCCCGCGAGTTGCTGACAAAGACCGGACCCGCACTCGGTTTGAAGATCCAAGGCCTCGGTCGGCCCGATCACTTCCACGTCCACGCGATCAGACGTCGTCCGAACCTCCGGGAACTTCACCGGACCGTTTGAGGCCGCATTCATGAGGAAGTCGGCCTTTCCATCGGCTTGCGGCTGACGAAGCCAGCGGATGGATCCGCCGTGCGGATGGTGCGAATGAAAGACCTCGCCGCCGCCGTGGACCAAGCGAAACTTGGCCGGGTCCCCCATATACGATCGTGGAAGCGGCGTGGGCACATCGCCAAAGGTGTAAGCGCTGTAGGCCATCGACTCGTCTTCAAAATGGAAATACTTTTCCTGAAGCGCGAGGTTGTTGATCCCGAAGGGCTCGCTGCGATAATTGAGCGCCCGAGCGGAGGGACGGTAGGCATCCGTGTTGGGGTCCCGCTGCGGAATCATTTCGCCGTTCCGGTTCAGCGGCCGGAAGGATTCATCCCCGATTTCATGGTAGAAGACCACGAACTCCCGGAAATCCGGAACATTGGGATTGGCGATCATCACCTCCCATCCGCTCTTGGTTTCTTTTCCCGTGATTGCATCCAGATAGGTAGAACCCATCGGCTCCACGGTAAAGGACCCGATCATTCCCAGACTCGCCTGCTCGCGGCCGACATGGCTGTGCATCGCATGCACGCCCTCCTGCTCGTCCGGCCGGATGTACCATTCAAAAACCTGGCTTTTGCCCGGTTTGACGGTCGAATCCGGGTTGGCCGATGTCGCCGGCTGGCCGGTGGCCTTGACGATCGTGCTGGAACCATGGATATGCAAACCGACATCTTCGCCGTCCAACTGATTCCGGAGGGTGATGATCACACAGTCCCCCTGGTTTCCGCGGATATTGAGCGGCTGGATCATGTCGGTCTGAAGACCGGTCGAGACGGCGCCGATTTCATACCCCGGCTTCTTTCGGGCCTCACGATTGATTTTTTCCTCATCACGGACCTTCTGAATATTCTCGGTCAAAACATACATATATCCGGGATGGTAGTCCAGCCACTGATTCAGGGTAATCTCAACATTGATCGCCGAGACATCGTACTCTTTCACCGGAGCACCGGCCGGACAATGCCCGCCGTTGGTAACGGTTTCATTGGGACCGGCCGGTCCCAGGAAATAGCTCCGGTCCATTTGCTGCATCGTGGCCATGTCGGTGAAAGGCCCCGAACCGCCGGCGTGTGCCGCGCGTTGTCCGGAACCCTTCGCGATCTCGTCCATCAGCTTCTGCATCGCGGCGTCCACCTGGTCCTCATGTCCCGTGTGGCCTTCGGCTGAATCTTCCCGGGTGACCTGTTCTTTTAGCTTCGTCTTCCAGTCGGCGCCGGTCGGCCCGTTGGAATCCGCGACCTGAGCATGCGATTGTCCTTCCTCCGCGACCGCGGTCGGAAGCGAAAAGACGCCCCCGAAGAACGACGTCAGATAGAGTCCGGCGATGAGCGATGCCGTCTTCCCAAACCATCCGAAGTACCCTGTTTTCATGACTGACCTCCTTGATTTTCCCCCATAGGGCCGGTTCGATTCCTTCGCCTATTCGCCCGAGAATTTTTAATTTATTTCAGCACGGCGGACATGAGGTCTTCCACCGTGGCGTTCTTGATTCTTGTCTTGTCGTAGATCGTGAGCTGATTGGCCTCCAGTGTGCAATGAACAACCCTCGTATGATAGCGGGAAACCAATTCCTGCAAGAGGGCCTGATCTTCCGGGCTGCTCATTTCGCTAAAATCCACCACGACCTCCGGCTTGAAACTGCCGCATATTTTGTGAGCCGTCCTCACATCCGGCACCTTCTCGATCATCAAACGCTCCTGCTGCCCCTCCAGAAGGCTGACGATCCCGGTTCCGAACAACGATTGCGTCGTGATTAAAAGAAGCCGTCGCTTTTGCATAGAGCCCTCTACGGAGGTTAACGAACTGCAGATTACTCCCTTGTTAAAGGCGCTGTCTATTCCGCGAATGGTCTATTTTTGAGGGGGAAAGGGGTTATTCGAATATAGCTCTTCTGGACTATGAAGAAACCGGAGAAACGGAGTTCTTCAATCTTTACGGAGAGATTTTTGATTCACGAGGCCTTGTTCGTGGGCATAGATCGCGGCCTGGATGCGATTATTCATATGGAGTTTTTTGAGAATATTCTTGAGGTGGATCTTGACCGTGTGCTCGGAGAGGCAAAGGGCGTTTGCAATCTCCTTATTGCTGCTGCCCTTGGCTAAGAATTGGAGAATTTCGTGTTCACGCGTTGTCAGGAGGTTCACCTTGGATTCCGATGGGGTATCGATTTTATGGGCAATGCTGCTGAACTCGTTGAGCAGCTTCAAGGCCATCGAGTGAGGAATAACGGCCTCTCCCGCAGCCAGGAGATGGATGGCTTTGATGAGTTGGTCGGGTTCCACATTTTTAAGCAAATAGCCTCGGGCTCCGGCCTTGATCGCCGAGAAAAGATCCTCGTCCTCCTCCGAGACGGTGAGCATGATGATCTGCGCCTCGGGCATCGTTTCGCGAACGGCCCGGGTGGCCTGAATGCCGTTGGAGATCGGCATATTGACGTCCATGAGGATCACGTCCGGCTTGAGCGCCCGGGCCATTCGGACGCCTTCTTCGCCGTCCTTGGCCTCTCCGACCACCTCGATCCCTCGCTGCTGCCGAAGCAGGCTGGCGAGTCCTTTTCGAAAAAGAGTGTGATCGTCTACAATGAGAACTTTGACGGGAGGCATCGCATTTTATCTCTTCGCCATCTCCAGAGAAAGGGTCGCGCGGAGAGTCGTCCCGGCGCCCGGTTGCGACTCCAAGCGCAACTCACCCTGCAGATGCGCCATGCGTTCTTTCATGATCTCCAGCCCCATGCGGGGATGTTTCTGGTTCGGAAGCGACCGGGAGTCAAAGCCGCGGCCGTCGTCTTGGATCTTGACCTCAAGATGGGTCGGGGTCGATGAGAGCGATATCGTGATCTCCTCGGCGGATGCATGTTTGCGAACATTCGACAGGGCTTCTTGAATCACACGGAACAGCTGCACCTGGACGGTGGGGGACAGCGCGGGTACGTCGGATCGGGGAAGCTGAACCCGAATTCCGGTCCTGCGGCTAAAATCCTGCGCGTAGTCGGACAAGACCGTCAGGAAGTCCTGATCCTCCTTAAATTTCGTTCGGAAATTCACGAGCAGCTCCCGGACGTCCTCGTAGGTGTCTTGGATCACCCGACGGATCTGGTTCAACTCCGACAGAGCCTGCGTCGGGGCGCTCTTATTCAACAAGTCTTCCAGTTTTTTAGCCTCCAGATTCAAATAGGCCAGATTTTGCGCAATGCCGTCATGGATCTCCCGGGCGATCATGTTCCGCTCCTCCGCGACCGCCAATTCGCGAGTCCTCGCATAGAGCTGGGCGTTTTCAATCGCCACGCCGATCTGACGGCCCACAAGAACAAGGAACTCCTGGTCCGTTTTCATGAACGCATGGGGGCGTTTCGCATAAACCGTCATGATCCCCAGCACACGGTCTCTCGATTTCAACGGGATGCTGACGACCGAACCGAACGGTTCATCCCGACAGGCGGCCCGGGTTAAGCGAACCTCGGTCGATAGGTCGGGTGAAGAGACCAACTCGCCGGTCTGGGCCACCCGACCGCAGAGGCAGTCGCCGACGGGAATACAGTCCTCCGCATAGATAAACTCCCGGGAAATCCCGCGGCTCGCGATCAACTTTAGATGGTCGGTCTTCGGCTCAAGGATATGAACCGATCCGATGTCGGCTCCGGTCAACTCCAAAAGCTGGTCCAGCGTGCCGCCCACCGCCTTGTCCAGACTGCCCGTCTGGCTGATGATGGCCGACAGCCGGTTGAGCGTCGAAAATTGGGAGTTTCTTTGATGAAGAATCTCCGCCGCATCGAACCGCCGCGGAATTTTCCGAGCCTTCACGATTCGTCCCCTCCCCATTTCTTTGTCCACCCCATTATACCGGGATGCCAGGGAAAAATAAAGGCCGATTGCGGGATGGCTCACGTACGACTTAATTTATGGACAAATTCGACCGCGGCCTCGACATTCTCGACCGGCGTTTCGGGAAGGATTCCATGACCTAAGTTGAAGATGTGACCGGGCCGGCCCCCCGCACGCCGAAGGATGTCGTGAACGCGTCGTTCAATCTCCTTCGTCGGACCGAACAGGACGACGGGGTCAAGATTTCCCTGGATCGCGACTTCCGGTCCCACGCGTTTCCAGGCCTCATCCAAATGGATTCGCCAATCCACGCCGATGACCTCTCCACCGGCCTCGCGCATGGATTCCAGAAATCCGGACGTCCCTGTCCCGAAATGGATCACGGGAACACCCTCCGTTTTCAAACCGTCGATCATCCGCCGCGTGTAGGGCAGGACATACTCTCGGAAATCCTCCGGACTTAAACAACCGACCCAGGAATCAAAGATCTGAACCGCCTGCGCCCCGGCCCGGATCTGGGCCCGAAGGTAGCCGGCCATGGCGTCGGCGAGTTTCACCATCAACTCCTTCCAGAGCGAAGGCGCATGAAGCATCATCCGCTTCGTTTGAATGTAATGACTCGAATGGCCGCCCTCAATGATGTAGCTGGCCAGGGTAAACGGCGCTCCGCAGAATCCAATCAACGGAACCTTCCCGTCGAGTTCTCGACGGACCATCCGGATCGCCTCCATCACAAAAGGCGTCTTTTCGTCCGGTTCGAAGGGCTGAAGCGCCCGAACAGCCGCTTCATCACGTACCGGGTTATGGATCACCGGTCCCTCGCCCTTCGCAAATTCCAACTGGATGCCCATCGGCTCGAGTGGAAGCAGGATATCGGCGAAGATGATCGCGGCATCCACGTCGAAACGTTCGATGGGCTGAAGCGTGACCTGGGCGGCCAGTTCGGGGGTCTTGCAAATCGCGAGGATGGAGTGCGTCTTCCGGACTTCGCGATATTCCTTCATGTACCGCCCGGCCTGGCGCATGAACCAGACCGGGGTGCAATCGACGGGCTTTCTCTGGCAGGCGAACAGAAAACGGTCCCTACGGCTCATTATCCATTCCGATTAAAATAATGCTCTGATCCGAATACTCGAAAGTGGCGTTTTCGGAAACACGAGAAAAAAATTCAGAATATTGTATCAGCCGAGATTGAACGTGTCAATTCGAATTCAGGACCGAAAGAACAAAATTTATTTAGAAATCATGAGGATGCAAGAGAAACAACCGATACATTTTATTCCTTCAACGGACAAATCAACCGTTGAGATCGGGACTTTTCCAGTAGATCGACGGCCCCGGATTATAAATGCTCAACCATGCCGGTGATGGCCCGCTGTCTTATGAATGATTCATCTTGACAGTCCATCCTTCGATGGTAAAATTAAATCAACGACAAACGGATCGGAGACTTTGTTCAAAATGAATCCCACACACCCATCCAGCTCAGACAATGGAAAACGAAAAGTTGCCCTGGTTCTCTCCGGCGGAGGTTCGAAGGGGGCCTATTCGGTAGGGGTTGTGAACGCGCTGTGCGATCTGGGAATCCATCCGGACATCGTTTGCGGAACGAGTTCAGGGGCCCTGAGCGCGGCGATGGTGGTCGCAGGCGAGGAGAGAAAACTCCTCGAAATCTGGGAACACCTTACCACCGAACAAGTTTACTCGCGCATGTGGAAGATGTCCTTTATCGCCTCCTTTTTTGGAAATTTCACCTACCCCTATTTCTCCTCAAAACCGCTCCTGGACTTGATCCGCAACAGCGTGAATTTCGACAAGGTCAGGACCAGTTCCAAAAAACTCATCGTCAGCGCCTTCGACTTGGTGACGGGAAGAGTCTTCCGATTCTACAACGACAGCCCTCATCTCGACCTCTGCCTTCTGGCTTCCGCCAGCATCCCGGTGATCTTTCCACCGGTCCGAGTGGACGACCACGTCTTGGTGGACGGCGGCGTGACGGACAATGTTCCCTTCAAGACGGCCATCGAAAGCGGGGCCACCCAGATCTACGCGGCAATCAACAGCCGGAGGGAGGATTTCGCCAACAAGAAGATCCGAAACAACCTGGCGCTGACTATTACGCTTCTGGAAGCCAGCCAGTACGCCATTCTTCTGGACGACGCGCACCACCTGAATCGCATCAACAGCCTCTACCCTCGGGGCGAACTCCATCCGGTCGAAATGATCCTCTTGCAACCCTCGAAAAGCCTGGAACTCGGAACGCTGGAATTTTCAAACAGCTACAAGCTGAAACGCGCGATCGAGCTGGGATACGAGGACACCCTGAAACTGCTTTCCCGAAACGCGAATGAATCCGAACAGCGGGCGCAATCCCCTTCTCTAAAGGCGGGACTGGCCAGCCAATCAACCTAACGACTTTCTCCGTGTTGTTCCTTCCCCCGGCCCTCCGAAACCGCACCGATTGACTCCAGGCGCGGTGTGTGTTAAATCATAATCATGACACGGTATTCCCCGCCGCCCCCCTCCGAACTTGAGGAGGGTTCATGGACCCTCGAAGAGGCTTTTGGGTATTGCGAGCGCCTGACCTTGAGCCATTACGAGAATTTTCCGGTCGGCTCCCGCTTCATTCCCAAAAGGCTCCGGCCGTATGTCCACAGTGTCTACGCCTTCGCCCGCATGGCGGACGATTTTGCGGATGAACCCGACTATGTCGACACCTTGCGCTTGGCCTTCCTCGAAAACTGGGAGAATCAACTGCTCCAATGCGTCTGGCGAAAACCGCAGCATCCCGTCTTCATCGCGCTCAAAGAGACGATCGAGCGATTCGACCTGCCCGTCGCTCTCTTTCAGGATCTCCTCATGGCCTTCAAGATGGACGTGACCGCAAAGCATCACGCCCGGTTTGAGGATCTCCTGACCTACTGCCGGTATTCGGCCAATCCGGTCGGTCGTCTGGTCCTGCTCCTGTTCGACGATCACGACCCGGAACGGCATCGACTTTCCGACTCGATCTGCACCGCGCTTCAACTGACCAACTTCTGGCAAGACGTGGCAGTCGATTTCCGAAAAAATCGGATCTATCTCCCTCAAGAAGACATGGCGGAATTCGGTTACAGCGAAGAAGACCTCCGGAGCCGGCGGTGCAACGAGGCTTTTCGCCGATTGATGCGGCATGAAATCGCGCGGACGAGGGAATTGTTTCACCGGGGCCGCGGCCTTTGCGACCGGGTCGGACGGGACCTGCGCTTCGAGCTCCATCTCGTCTGGAACGGGGGAATGGCCATCCTGGACCGCATCGAGAACGCGGATTACGATGTTTTTTCTCACCGTCCCACCATCGGGTTGAAAGACAAGATCGCCGTCGTGACAAAATCCGCGATCGCCCGATACCGCCGGCAGGAGAAATCATCTAGATGATGCCGTCACAACCATCCCAGGCGGCGCACCGAAGCAGCAACTTTGCCCCGTCGTTTCTGTTCCTTCCCGGACCCCAGCGGGAAGCGATCGAGCGCGTCTACGCCTTTTGCCGGGTATTGGATGACGTTTCCGACGGCGCGCTGAGTCCGCAAGAAAAAAAGCGCCGGTTGGAATTCTGGCGGGAAGAGTTGAACCGATGTTATGCCGGACGGGGAACCCATGCGGTCGTCATCCCTCTGCAGAAAACGGTCGAAGAGTTTAAGCTGACCCGAACCTACTTCGAGGAGCTGTTGCAAGGGGTCGAAATGGACCTGACCGTCTCGCGCTATGCCAACTTCGTTCATCTCTCTCAATATTGTTACCGGGTCGCGGGCACCGTGGGTCTGATCTGCATCGAGATCTTCGGCTGTCCGAGGGAGTCGTACAAGGATTACGCCGTCGCGCTGGGCATCGCGTTTCAGATTACAAACATCCTCCGGGACCTCAAGGACGACGCGCAACGGGGACGGATCTATCTCCCGCAGGACGACCTCCGCCGCTTCGGGTACACCGAGGCGGAGCTGTTGAACTCAACCTACAACGAATCGTTCGCGGAGCTCATGCGGTTTGAGACCGAACGCGCCGGCGACTATTTCCGGCGGGCGGCCGAACTGGTCCAACCCGAACACCGACGGCAGCTCATCGCCTCCGAGATCATGGCCGCCATTTATTCCGCGCTGCTCCATCAGATCAGGGACGCCCGGTACAACGTTTTCGAGCGCCGCGTCCGCCTCTCCAAACCGCGGAAACTGGCCCTGGCTCTCAAGACCGCGCTGATGAACCGGATCGGCGGCGCGCGGGCCGTCACGGCATGAAGAAGGCTCTGATCATCGGCGGCGGCTTCGCGGGCCTGTCGACCGGCGTCGCCTTGGCGAGCCGGGGCGTGAAGGTCACCGTGATCGAACAACGTCGGATACTGGGTGGCCGGGCCTATTCGGTTGAAGACGGGACGACGGGCGAGCTGATCGACAACGGCCAGCATGCGCTGCTGGGCGCGTTTCATGAGACTCAGAAATTTTTAAAGGCGATCGGGTCGGACGGGCTGGTCCGTTATCAAAACCGCTTTCGAATGGTGCTGGTCGAGCCCGGAGGCCGCCGGATGATTCTGAGCGGCCGGCCGCTTCCCCCGCCCCTTCATCTGGCGTTCGGCGTCGCCCTTTGTCGGGGACTATCGGTCGCGGACCGCCTGCATCTGCTCCGGGCCGGGGCTTCGATCGCCATGAAGCGGTCGCTTCCGGACACGATGACGCTCAAGGAATGGATGGATTCCCTCCGTCAACCGGAGTCGCTCCGCCAACGCTGGTGGTATCCCCTCGCGATTTCGGCCTTGAATGAACTTCCCCACCGGGCCTCGGCGGATCTGTTCCTCCGCGTACTGAAACAGACCTTCCTCGGATCGCTCCGGGATTCCTCCTTCGGCATCATCACCGTCGGGCTGGGTGATCTCTACACCGAACAGGCCCGCAAATTCATCGAGGCGCGCGGCGGGGAGGTGTACCTGAACGCGCCCGCGGACCGGCTCGCCTTTTCCGGGCGCCGATTCGAGGCCGTCGTGCTGCGCAACGGCGGGGCGATGACGGCCGATTATGCCGTCAGCGCCGTGCCGCATTCGGCCCTGCGAAAATTGGTGCCGCCGGAGCTCGAGCAAGAAGGCGGCCCGTTCGAGGCGCTCGGCCATTTGGGCGATTCGCCGATGGTCTCGATCCATCTCTGGTTCGACCGGCCGATCATGGACGAGGAGTTCGTCGGGCTGATCGACTCCCCGATCCAGTGGGTCTTCGACAAGTCGCGCCTTTGGAAGAAAGACGAAACCCAGGCCGGGGCGTTGGCCTGCATCACGAGCGGGGCTTATGATCTGATCGATCGTTCGCGGGACGAGCTGATCGCGCTGGCCCGCAAAGACCTGGGACGATTTTTCCCGGAGGTCGGGAAGGCCAAACTCATCCATTCCCGGTTGATCAAGGAGCGCCAGGCGACGTACTCCTGTAGTCCCGAGGCCGAGCGCTGGCGCCCGACGCAAGAAACCCCGTACGAGAATTTCTTCCTGGCCGGCGATTGGACCCGCACCGGCCTCCCCGCGACCATCGAAGGCGCGGTCACGAGCGGACACCGTTGCGCGGAATTGATACTCCGGCGTTAGGCCCGGGTCCGGAGGGCTTTCGCGGCCCATTCGGGAAGGGTCGTCAACCGGATCCCGTACGCCTTGGCGAGTGCGGGAATGTCCGCGCTGTATCCGACCCGGTCGAACCACTCGAGCATGAGGGCATAATCCTCGCTGGACTTGCGAATCTCCGCGATCGGAACCTGCGCGAACTCGACCGTTTTGCCCGTCGCCTTGCCCAGGATTACGGCCGTCTCCGGCATCGTCTTCTCATCGCCGGCCAGGTCGATCTCCTTCCGGTTCATCTTTTCATGCTCTTCAAAAACCCGCGCGCCGAACTTCCCGATGTCCTCCACGGCGATCATTTGGAGGCGCGTGGCCGGTTTGAGCCCGATCATCAGCTTTCCCTGATCGAGGGCCGGCTTGAACCAGGGCGAGAGAAAATTATCCATGAAGAAGACGGGCCGCAGGATCGTGTAGGAAGGAAAACCGAGCCGGCGAACCGTCTCCTCGATCCGTCCCTTATTGTCGAAATGAGGGATGCCGGTTTTGCGTTGGGCCGACTCGACCGAAGTGTAGACGAAATGCGAGACGCCTTTCTTCCGGGCGACCTCGGCCAGGCGTTTGCCCTGCTCCTCTTCCTTCGCCACGCCGGCCTCCCAGGTGTTCTGGACCGAGAAGACGCCCCACGCGCCGGTGAGGGCGGCCTCCAGCGATTTCGGGGCGTCGAGATCCCCCGCGATCATCTCCGCACCGAGTTTTTTCAGCGCCCGGGCCGCATCTCCATCGGGTTTGCGTGTCATCGCGCGCACCTTGTGACCGCGTGATAGCAACTCGCGCGCCACCGCGCCGCCCTGCTGTCCCGTCGCACCCGTAATGAGGATCAGATCTTTTCCCTGATTCATGACCACCTCCGTCAATCGTTTATGGTAGTTCAGGCGGGCGGCCCGCCCATGAGATCCTTAAATCGGGAATGAATAATCTTAGGCTATCCCTCCTGTGATCGTTGGGTCAAGAAAAAAATGGCCGTCGGCATTCCATTTAAGCTCGGCTTCGTGTAAAATGAATATCTGTTGCGCTTGCGGTTGCGAAAATGGCGATTCAACCATCGATCGATCAAAGGGTTCATACCAAGGCGGTCTCCGAATTCCGTCCCGCGTGGTGGCTTCGCGGGCCGCATCGGCAGACGGTCTGGCGGCGCCTGTTCGACCGCCGGCCGGAGCCGCCCCTCCTTCGAGAGCGTGTGGACACACCGGACGGCGATTTCATCGACCTGGACTGGTTTGCGTCCGTCCGACGGCACGGCTACCGGCCGCTTTTGGTTGTTCTTCACGGCCTGGAAGGCTCCTCGCGTTCTCCCTACGTGCTCGGACTGCTTTGCGAAGCCGAGCGGCGGGGTTGGGACGGCGTGGCCATAAATTTTCGATCCTGCAGCGGCGAGATCAACCGGCGCCCCCGGTTTTACCACTCGGGAGAAACGGGTGACCTGGATCATATCGTCTCGTCGGTCGTCTCGGACAATCCGGGTCGGCCGATCGGACTGGTCGGCTACTCGCTGGGCGGAAACGTTCTCTTGAAATGGCTGGGCGAACACGGAGAAAAAATTCCCGAATCCATTCGAGCCGCCGTAGCGGTCTCCGTCCCGTTCGATCTGGCGGCCGCGGCCCACCGGATCGACCACGGCATCCACCGGATCTACGGCCAGGTCTTTCTGCGAACGCTCAAGCAGAAAGTGCTGCTGAAGGTTAAAATGTTTCCCGACCTCTTGGACCCGAAGGAGGTGGCTCGAATCCGGAGCTTCGCTCAATTCGACGACCGCGTGACCGCGCCGATTCATGGTTTCAAGGACGCGCGGGATTACTGGACCCGCTCAAGCGCCGGGCCGTGGCTTGAAGAAATCCGGAAACCCACATTCCTGCTCAACGCCTACGACGATCCGTTTCTCCCCGCTTCCTGTCTGCCGCATGACGCCGTGGCCCGGTCGCCCTGGCTGACGGCCGAGTTCACTCCCCGCGGCGGACACGTGGGGTTCGTCGAGGGAAGGAGTCCGGGAGCGGTCACTTATTGGGTCGACCGCAGAGTACTGGCCTATCTGGATTCCCTTGTCCGCACCGGAAGCGGTTGACATGATCAACACCCCGCGCGCTCAATGAGATCTCCTGGATTGGCCCATAAAGATTGCCGATCAAACTGAAAACCCGTCTCTGGCCCACCACCAAAGTAAAGTAAAAAAGCGTGTTTGTCTATACCGATGTCCCAGGAATGCCTGAATCGTCCGAAGGTCAACTTCGGACGCGACCCGGCGCTAACGCGGTTTGGCGGATTGGAGCAGAGTTAATCATCCCGGTGTCCCTAAACTCCACCAGCACCGGAAGCCGGCTTGACAGACATTCAAATGTGTGAGATAATATCGTTTGTTATTATAAATATTATTATCAGTTGACTGCAGGTGAGGACGCTTCCCTGTCTCGCGCGGGGGTGAAATGGCGATCCTGTCTGGCGCCTTGCCCATCGACGTTTTCGTGACGCACACGGAATTGTTGTCGGGGGCTTATCGGCCATCCGTGATAATGGACAATCGATGGATCGACTGCGCAACTTCGGTTTTCTGCTCAAGGACGTAAGCCATCGGTATGTGCTTCGCTTCGAGCAGCGGGCGCGGGGGATTTCCCTGACACTTCCGCAGTGCAAGGCGCTGGTCCGTCTCGAGAAGAACGAGGGTGTCAGTCAGGCCAGGCTCGCCGAACTCGCCGATGTGGAACCCATGACGATGGTGCGTATCCTCGACCGCATGGAAGCCGACGGTCTGCTCGAACGGCGTCCTGATCCAGGGGACCGTCGCGCGCGCCGCCTCTACCTAACCGGCAAGGGCCGGACCCTCCTTGACAAAATCTGGCGCCTGGCCGAGCTGACTCGCGCCGAGACATTCGCCGGCATCCGCCGGCAGGACCGGGACGCGTTTATGGATCTGCTGGAACGTATTCACCGGAATGTATGCGCTCTCGATGACCAGCCCATCGAGTCCCGGGACACCGCCGTGGGCATACAAGCGACGCCGGCCGCCGGCAAGGGTGCGAGCCGTTCCCGCAGAACCCGAACGAGAAAGTGATTATGGACGTAGCGAACGCCGAGGAAGAGAGTATCAGCGCCACGCCACAACCGCCGGCGATGGACCGGCGACGGCGTCTGCGCCTTCTGCTGATGGCGTTGGGGCCGGCCGGCCTCGCGGCCGTCGCCGCCTACTTCTATCTGACCGGAGGACGCTTTGAGGCAACCGACGACGCCTACGTGCAGACCGCGCGCGTCGCCATCAGCGCCAACGTCGCCGGACGCGTGCAGGAGATTGCCGTGCGCGACAACCAGGCTGTGCGCAAGGGCGACATGCTGTTTCGCCTCGACGACGCACCGTTCCGTATCGCGGTCGAGGAAGCCGGCGCGCAGCTCGCCGCGGCACGACTGCAGGTCGAGTCATTGAAGGCGACCTATCGGCAACGCCAGTCCGAACTCACATCGGCGCAGGAGACACTGGCGTTTCAACAACATGAATACGAACGGCAGCAGCGCTTGCTCGCTTCGGGCATTGCGTCCCAGTTACAGGTCGATCGTGCGCTGCACGCGCTCGATGAGGCCCGCACCCACGTCGCGGGCGCGCGGCAACAGGTCGGCGCGGTGGCCGCCAGCCTGGGCGGCGATCCGAACATCGCGCCGGACCGGCATCCCATGGTGCAGCAGGCACAAGCGCTGCTCGACCGGGCCAAGCTCAACCTATCCTACACCATTGTCACGGCGCCCAGCGAGGGCGTCGTCACGCGCGTCGAGCAACTGCAGGCGGGCAGCTATATCGGCGCGTCGGAGCCGGTGTTCGCGCTGGTGTCGACAGGCGATGTCTGGATCGAGGCGAATTTCAAGGAAGACCAGCTCACCCACATGCGAGTCGGCCAGATCGCCAGCGTACAAGTAGACAGCTATCCCGGTAAAACCTTCGAGGGGCGGGTGGCCAGCTTGAGTCCCGGAACCGGTTCGCAATTTTCGGTATTGCCCCCCGAAAATGCGACGGGAAACTGGGTCAAGGTGGTACAAAGATTGCCGGTGCGCGTGGAACTCGGGCATTCCGATCCGTCGTTTCCGCTGCAGGACGGACTGAGCGCCAATGTCAGCGTTGATACCGGGTATCAGCGCCATCTTTTCGGGTCGGCTGAAGCGAATCCGGCCGGCGCTTCGACTGGAGTCAAGTGAATACCACCGCGGCCACAGGAGGCGAACCCGTCCTGGCCCAGGAACGGATGCTCATCACGCTGGCTGTGATGTTGGCCTCGATCATGCAGGCCCTCGACAATACCATTGCCAACGTGGCGCTGCCGCGCATCCAGGGCTCGCTGTCGGCGACGCAGGACCAGATGGCGTGGGTGTTGACGTCGTACATCATCGCCGCCGCCATCATGACGCCGTTGAGCGGCTGGCTGGCGGGACAGATCGGGCGCAAGCGGGTGTTCCTGATTTCGGTGGTGGGTTTCACCGTCGCATCCGCCCTGTGCGGAGTGGCCCAGTCGCTGCCCGAGATCGTCCTCGCCCGGTTGTTCCAGGGGCTCTGCGGGGCCGCGCTGATCCCGATGTCGCAAGCCGTGCTGCTTGACATCAATCGGCCGGAGCAGCACGGCAAAGCGATGGCGATCTGGGTGATGGGCGTCACCATCGGACCCATCCTGGGTCCCGCCCTCGGCGGCTGGCTGACCGAGAACTACAACTGGCGCTGGGTGTTCTACATCAACGTGCCGTTCGGCATTCTTTCCTTCCTCGGTATTCTGGCGTTCATGCCGGAAACGCAGTTGCGCAAATCCCGTTTCGATTTCTTCGGTTTTACCGCGCTGAGTCTGGCCATCGGGGCGTTCCAGCTGATGCTCGACCGCGGCCAGCTCAGGGACTGGTTCAGCTCCACCGAGATATGGATCGAGGCCATCGTGGCCGGCGTCTCAATTTATCTGTTCGTCGTGCATATGGTTACGACGACCAAGCCGCGGTTCGTGAGCCCCGCTCTCTTCAAGGACCGCAACTTTCTCACGGGCAACGTGTTCATTTTCATTGTCGGCGTCGTGCTGTTCGCGACGCTGGCGCTGCTGCCGCCGTTGCTGCAGGACCTTCTAAATTATCCCGTCGTCCTGACCGGCCTGGTCACCGCGCCGCGCGGCATCGGAACGCTGGCGGCCATGTTCATAGTGGGCCGGCTGATGGGAAAAGTCGACACCCGGCTCATTATCGCCACGGGCTTCGGTCTGACCGCGTTTTCGCTGTGGCAGATGACGGACTTCTACCTCCAGATGGACAGTTCGCTGGTCGTGTGGTCCGGGTTCGCGCAGGGTCTCGGTACCGGATTCGTATTCGTACCGCTCGCGGCCATCACCTTTGCCACGCTGTCGCCGAAATTTCGGAACGAAGGGACGGCGGTGTTCAGTCTCATCCGTAATCTCGGCAGCAGCATCGGCATTTCCGTGGTGGAAACCCTTCTGACGCGAAATACGCAGATGATGCATTCGCGGCTCGCCGAACAGATCACGCCCTACGGCGACGTGCTGCACGCGCAGTCGCCGATGGCCCTGTCGACCATTCGCGGCCTGGCCATGCTCAACGAAAGGGTCAGCGGTCAGGCCGCGATGATCGCCTACAACAACGACTTCAAATTGATGCTGGTGCTCACGCTGTGCGCCATTCCGCTGGTTGTGCTGCTTCGCAGCGGCCGTTCGAAAAAAGATGCCGAGCCGGCGGTGGTCGAATGACGCGTGCGGGATTCGGCACGATGCTGGCATCGGCCATCGCCGCGGCGACGCTCGCCGGGTGCGCGCTGGGGCCTGACTTCGCGCGTCCCGAGCCGCCGCGCGCCGATCGCTATACGCCGCAACCATCGCACGTCGAGGCCGCGCCGCCGGCGGACGATTCCGCGCAGCACGTGGTGCTGGGTGAACAACTCAGCCGCGATTGGTGGAAGCTGTTTCAATCGGACGCGCTCGATGATGTCGTTCAGCGCGCGCTGGATGGCAATCGCACGCTCGTCGCGGCGGCGTCCACGCTCGCGCAGGCACAGGAACTCGCTGCCGCGCAAGCGGGAACCCGGACTCCCCAGGTCGGGCTCTCCGCCGGCATCGGCAGGCAGAAATACGGCGCCGAGTTTCTCGGCACCTTGCCCAAACCGCCGCCGTTCACCTATTTCGCGGTGGGACCGACCGTCAGCTACGCGCTCGACTACACAGGAGGCGTCGCACGCTCGGTCGAACAACAACATGCGCTCGCCGACTACCGGCGACAGCAGCTCGACGCGGCCTATCTCGCCGTCACCGGTAACGCCGTCATGCAGGCGTTGAAGATGGCCTCGCTCCGCGCGCAGATCGCCACCGTCGAGGCCATCCTCGACCAGGATCGGGAAAACCTGAAGCTCGTGCAGGTGGCGTTCGCCGCGGGATCCGTATCGCGTCTGGATATCGTGACCGCGGACAGCCAGCTCGCCAGCGACACGACCCTTTTGCCGCCGCTGCGCCAGGAACTGGATCTCGCGCGACACGCTCTGGCGATCGTTCTGGGGCGGCCTCCCGCCGGCGTTGCGCTACCCGAATTCGATCTCTCGCAACTGGCGTTGCCGCGACGGCTTCCGGTAAGTCTGCCGTCGGAACTCGCGCATCGGCGGCCCGATATCCTGGCAGCCGAGGCGCAGCTGCACGCGGCGACGGCGGCCGTGGGCATCGCCACCGCCAATCTCTATCCGCACATCAATCTTATCGCATCGACCGGCCAACAGGCCGTCGATTTCGGCCGTTTGTTCGACCGCGCGAGCAACGTTTGGAATTTTTCCGGTGCGCTGCTCGCGCCGCTTTTCGACGGCGGCACGCTGCGCGCGGAACAGAGGGCCGCCATGGACGCGATGCATGCGAGCGCGGCGAATTACGAACAAACGGTGCTGGTCGCGTTCGGTCAGGTGGCCGACTCGCTGCAGGCGCTCGACCACGACGCCGAACAGCTCGACGCCCAGGCGCACGCCCAGAATGCTGCGGGAGAGAATTTAGATCTGACGCGCAAGAGCTACAGCGAAGGCAACGTGGGCGTACTGCAGGTTCTCGACGCCGAGCGTCTGTACCAGCAGGCGCGCCTTGGCTATGTGCGCGCGCAGGCACAGCGTTACATGGACACGGTGCAGCTCTTCCTTGCGCTGGGAGGGTCGGGACCGGAAACCGACGCATCCAATGAAGACAATACACACCCGTCGGCGCGGCGCTACCACTAAATAGTGAGTGGAGCTGCATCCGGACTGCACCAGGGACCCAGAAGAGATTGAGGACCCGAGGCAGCGAAGTGAAAGCGGGGGGAATAGATGGGCCCAAACCCACCACTCTCAGGCCTACTCCACCCAATTAGCGTTTTTTTATAACTCTTTGCTGGAATTGGTTCTTGTGGGATAGAGCAGGCCGGAATCGGTGTAATCCGAAGTCTTCCACAAAAGACGACGTCGGGACGGGTGGGAATCGTTTCGGCTCTTACCGACGGGAGGTTTCCGGTTCCAGGTGGATCACGACGCGTTGCTTGAGCGCCTCGGCAATTCGCTCCAGCATCTTCAAGGTGTGCCCTTCATATTCGGCATCCTCCAGTCTTGAAATGACGGACTGAGTCGTCCCGATCTTCTTCGCAAGCTGGGCCTGCGTAAGACCTGCCGCTTCCCGGGCGCGACGAATCGCCAAGGCCGTCTGGAAGCTGATCTTCTCTTCTTCGTATAACTCCTGTAACTTGGGATCTTTTACGGCACGACGCCGGAGAATTTCAACGGCGTCCACTGTCTTTCCTTTCATGATTTATTCCTCCGTATACGTATGACCCGACGGATCGTTTTCAAAAATAGCCTTCCGACGTACGGCCAAGGCGATCTCTTACGATGGAACTCGATCCTCTTTGGTCAGGCCGTTTGATAACACGATCACATCTCTTCCATGGAAGAAGTACAAGATGCGATAGTTGACCGACTGAAATCGCCATCTCAACTCGTAGACGCCATCCCGGAGATAGTCCGCCTCCGGCCGACGAAGCTCGTGTCCTATCTCGGCCAACCGTTCAATACGGACACGAGCCTTGGCCTGAATTCTCTTGGGCAAACCGTCCAACCACTCCAGAACCGGGCATCCCTCATGATCCGCAAAGAAGACAACTTGAGTTGTCGGCATGAACTAATATAGCATATTTGCTATATGTGGTCAAGCAAACCATATCTGTATAAAATGCGCAGTCTTGCACAAAGCAGGTGGGAATCGGCAAAGGTGTCTAAGGTAAGACGCGAATTTCAGTGCAGCGGGGGTGGGCCCGGCTTGATCCAGGCCAGACCGTGGGCGGTGTCGTCCTTGGAGGGGGACTCAGCCTCCATGGCTTTCTTTCGCGCTTTGATGCTCACGACGCCGCCTTGTGCTTTTCATAAATCGGCACAACCTTGGGAAGCCATAAAACCAACTCACAGAACTCCTCATGCTGCATTCTTGGCCATCCGATAGGGCTGGATCAGCACTTCCGCAGGAATGCCTAATCCCTTGTGCAGATTACGGATCATTTCCATCGTAAGCGCCCGCCTCCGGTTGAGCACTTCGGAAACGCGCGCACGGCTGCCGAGGAACTTTTCAAGATCGCGACGCGTCAGCCCCCTGCTTTCCATGTAATGCTGGATGGCATCAATGGGATTTGGAAGAGGCACGGCATGATGCTTCTCTTCATAGGCCGTTACGAGCGTCGTTAGCACCTCAAGACGGTCGCCGTCCACCGTGCCGGATCGAGCCTCAAAAAGTCGCTCGATTTCTTTTAGAGCAGCCAAGTAGTCCTTTTTTGTTCGGATCGGTTTGATCTCCATGATGGCCTCCAATTATACCTTTTCCGCATTGATCGCGTCATACTCCTTGTGCGTCCCTATAAACCGGATAAACACAATGCGAAAATCATATTGCACGGCAACAACGAGCCGGTATTTGTTCCCTTTGATGTTGAACACCACCCTGTTTTGCCCCACAAAGCTGGCATTTCGGTAAACCGCTTTTATATTCGCCGGACTCCGCCAGTCCGCATGTTTGACATCATGATACCATGCCTGTAACGGCTGCTCAGCATCTGGATGTTTTTCCCAAAACTCTCGAAGTATTTTGCGCGATAGGATACGCACAGCGCATTATACCGCGTTCCCGATTTGGGAGCAAGGTCAAAAAGCGGAAAAGTGGCTTTTGAGTCGGTTTTTTAAGGGTAAGGTTAATAATTTCATTACGAAAGCTACGGTTTTTCTGAAATCTCTCGTTCTGAGGACATCAGGAAGGAATTCTTATCGCAAGGGAACTTGGACTATTTTGTAACTTTTATACTTCGATGCTCAGGACGCCGCCTTGCGCTGCTCATAGATCGGCGCGACATCGGTGAGAAAAGACACAACCCATCTCGGCAAAGAGCACACCGGCCGGTTTATGTTCCTGATGGTATTCACTCAAAAATCAAGATACAGGAATGTCGAAAATTTCAGAGGGCGTGGACTTCAGTACAACGGACGCTGGGGACCGGGTTTCATCCCGGCCAGATCGGGATCGGTGCCCTCCTCGGTGGGAAGCTCGGCTTCCTTGGCCTTTTTTCGCGCTTCACGGCGCATGATCTTTTCATTGCGCTTCTCAACCTTCGCGCGCTCACGGATCCGCTTCGTCGCGGTGGCTTTTGGACGACCTGCCATATCGGTTCCTCAAGGGTGTAACAGAACTCTCTGATGATCTTTACCCTATCACACTAACGGACAAAACGCAAACAGATGTTTTCGGTCCATCGAGACGGATGGCCCGAGAACTCGATTACAGATAATATTTAAATTCGCTGCCGAACGTGGGGAAATAGGCGGAGATCAGGGTGATGTCGAAATTGGACAGGATGGATTCTTTGGCTTCGCGTTCCAGCAGGTATTCGAACGCGGCCTGGACACAGCGGGCCGGGCCGACCTTGCCGCCCGTCAGCTTCCGGTAGGTGGCCTGCGCCATTGTGACTTTATAACGGCCCGCGCCGCCTTCGTCTTCAACCGTCACGTCGAAGATCATCGGATCGCCTTCGTCCAACGGTTTCACGTCAATCACGTCCGTCTCCTCGCGTTGAAGTCATGGAGAGCCATGATCGAACGCCAACAACTTTAATCCTGTTACGCCGGCGGGTCCTGTCCTTCGGCAGCCCCATCCGTCCTCACTCCGCATGCTCCGAAGATTTATTCGGGGAACCTCACGAAAGAGCCCTTGGCTTTTCTGTTGCGGGCGGATGGGGCGCCCCGCCTGCGGCCACCCGCCGGATGTCACCCAAAAATTGTCGTTCGTGTTAATTTCATCTTATCGCGCCTTCTTGCTGTTCTTAGGCCGCGCACGACTTCGTTTTTGTTCTTCCGGCGGGATTTCCTCCAGCACCATGAGCAGCTGTTTTTCGACGACGGCCTCGTTCAGTTTGACCGCGATCTCCTTGATGACGCCGTGCATCGGCGCCAGGACGGCGGTCTCGACCTTCATCGCCTCGATGTTTAAAACCTCCTCGCCTTCCCGGACGATGTCCCCGATTTTGAGAATCCGGTCCTTGTCCCCGATCCGCCAGACGTTTCCCATGATGGGAGAGGCGATCTGCCAGGGAATCGTCGGATCGGCCAGTCGCGTCGCCGCCTTCTGGGCCGTTTTGCGGGAAGGCATCTCGACGGGGAAAACATGCATCGTGTTGTTGACCGAAAGAACGATATGCTTGACCCCATTGACCTCCTGGCCGATCGAAACCAGTTTAATGGTGTTGGGTTTCCCGTGGGTTTCAAAGGCGACTTCGCTTCCGGCTTCTTTCAAGCCGTCGAACCAGACCGGGGTCGGAAGAACGGAGGTGTTTCCGAAACGGGTCCGGAACCGAATGAAATCAACCGCCGCTCCGGGATGTTGCAGGTAGAGCACCAGCTCGTTTTCGGCGGGATGTCGCTCGATCAATCGTTGTAGTTCCTCCCGAACCCGCTGGATTTCCTCGTCCGGTTTCTTGGCCAGCGGAGACGATTCGACCCTCTCCTTCGCGACCTTCTCCCGCCAGGAGTCCCCGAAAACGGATTGATAGACCCAGTCGGCGGGCCATCCGAACGGCAGCGGCCCGTACTTTCCCAGCAGGAGATTCTTCAGATCATCCGTGGCGCGGGCGTACAAGCCCAGCAGGGCCTCCTTTTCCTCCGGTCTGAACGCATCAAACGACTGCCCCTGCGCGACGAACCGCTCGCAAAGGTCGAGGAGATCCTCGACCCCCTTCACGCCGCCTTCCTTATAGTGATACTGGATGATCCCGGCCCAGGTGGTCCAGGTGATTTGAGACCCCGGGGTGACGTCGAAATATTTAATGAACCGATTGCCGCAGCTCATCCCTCTCAAGATATGCGGCATGAGCGGAAGAAAACCGCCCTTGGCGGCCTGCTCGAACGAGCTGGGGAAAGCGCCCCCGGGCATGCGGTGTTCGGTAACCTTGTAGGAGAACCCGCGGAACGGGGACTCGAACTCCTGGTACCGGCCGATGAAGCCCGTGACCGCCTCGGCCGCCTTGTCCACCATCGGGAGATCCAGGCTGGTTTCGATCCCCATCTCGTGAAGAAGCGCCTGGACGGCGCGGACCGGCGCATGGCCGTAGTAGCGCGTGAACGGATCGTCGGTCACATCGAGAATCCTCACCCCGGCCTTGGCCGCGGCCGCCAGGGCCGGAACGGCCAGCCCGTCCGTCGCGTGGCGGTGGTATTGGATCACCAGATCGGGATACTTCTGCAGCAACGCGTCCGTCAGCGCCGCAATCCGCTTGGGGGAGCCCACCCCGGCCATGTCCTTGACGCACAGGATGATCTCTTCCGTTCCGCCGGTGACGTTGAGAATCTCGTCCGTCACCTTCCGGTAATAAGCAGCGGTGCAATCCTCCGAGACGCTAAATGAGATCGCGGGTTGAAACAGCTTTCCGCCTTCCATCACCGCCTCCGCGATCGGGATCATGTTGGGAACGTAATTCAGGAAATCGAAGCAGCGCCAGACGTCCACGTACGGAAGAAAGGCTTTCACCGAAAGACGGATCACGTTGCGGGGGTACATACGGTAGCCCCAGAGATTGGTCGAGCGGACCAGCGTCTGGGTCATCACGTCCGGCATCCGTTCCTTCCAGAGGATCGCCTCCTCGAACGGGTCGGTCATGTTCTGAAGAAGGTTCTGGTGGAAGCGGGCCCCCCCGTGGTTTTCGACTGAAAAATAACCGGACCGGTTGTAGAGCGGCGCGAGCCGGATCAGGTCATACAGCGTATGCCGGTTCTTGAAGTCGCTCTGGCCGGTATCCCGGGGGCCGGTGTTGGTAAAATAGACCCGTCGGTCGCTCCGGAGGGCGGCGACGTTTTCGCGGGGGCTTTTTTTCGGATGGACCGTCATGTTCGCTCTTCTACAGGGGCTCGCCGGGTATCGACGCTACCGGCAATAAGGATTCTTCCCGAGCGCCGTGATCTCGGCGATGAACCGGCTGATCTTGAGAATCTCGTCCTCGTCCTCCGTATAATCCAGAAGCTCGGAAAGATGGTCGTCGATGAAGTCCGTGTCGAACCGGCCGGATACGAAATCGGGATGAACCATGATTTTCTCGAGCAACGGGATCGTCGTCTTAATGCCCCAGACCGTGAACTCCGAGAGCGCCCGTCGCATCCGCTCGATCGCGGTGGGCCGATCCTTCCCCACGGAGCAGATTTTCGAAACGAGGGAGTCGTAAAACGGCGGCACCTCGCAGCCCTGATAGATGCCGCTGTCGGCCCTCACGAACGGCCCGCTGACCTGGCGCAGATAGGTCACGGTCCCGTACGAAGGGGCGAAATCCTTCTTAGGATCCTCGGCATTCACCCGGCATTGGATGGCATGGCTCGATATCCGGATATCTTCCTGCCGGAGACGGAGCGGCGTGCCGACCGCCATCCGGATCATCAGCCGGATGATGTCCAGGCCGACGATCATCTCGGTGACGGTATGCTCCACCTGGATCCGCGGATTCACTTCAATGGCATAGTAGCGCAGGTCGGGAGCCACCAAGAACTCCAGCGTCCCGGCCGTGACGTACCCGATCTCCTTCGCGGCCTTCACGACGACCTGTCCCATTTCGTTCCGGAGACGCTCGTCAAGCAAGGAGGACGGGGCCTCCTCCACCAGCTTCTGGTGCCGGCGCTGGATGGAACATTCCCGGTCGCCCAGATGAATCACGCGGCCGAAGGCGTCCGCGATGAACTGGAATTCGATATGTCGGGCGCCGCGGATGTATTTTTCGACATACACATCGCCGTTCCCGAACAGCTTCTCCGCGATCGAAACGGCCCGCTCCAACGCGGACTTGGCCTGATCGGCCGAATCGACCCGTTGCATGCCCCGGCCGCCCCCGCCCGCCACGGCCTTGATGATGACCGGCCAGCCCGCGTCATTCCCGAACTTCACGATCTGATCGGCCGACGTCATCTTCGGCAGGCCGGGAATGATCGGGACGCCGGCGTCCGCCAAAGCCTTCTTGGTCGCGATCTTGTCCCCCATCCGGGAGATCACCTCCGATCCCGGCCCGATGAAGATCAGGCCGGCCTCCCGGCAGGCACGGGCAAAATCGGCATTCTCCGATAGAAACCCGTATCCGGGGAAAACGGCCTCGCAACCGGTTCGCCGGGCGGCCTCCACCACCTTGCCGATATCCATGTAGCTTAACTTGGCCGGGGAAGGACCGAGATGGACCGCCTCGTCCGCGATCTTCACGTGATACGACAGCGCGTCGCAATCGGAGTAGCCCACCACCGCCCGGATGCCCAACTCCCGGCAGGTCCGGATCGTCCGGCAGGCGATCTCGCCGCGGTTGGCAATGAACAGGTTCTGGATCATTTTCGGTTGGGATTCAGGCATTCTTTCTCAAACCCTCGGAAAACATCGTATCCTGATCGGGTCATGACGCGCGGCCCGATCAATCGTACCCGTATCGTTCAAGCGTTTCCTCATCGAAACCAAAATAATGCGCGATCTCGTGGACGATCGTGATCTCGACCTCCCGCACCAGATCCTCCCGATCCGGGAAATCCTCTTCAAGCGGCTTCTGATAAAGGAAGATGACGTCGGGCGTGGTTCCGGAATCGTTCGAGGTACGATCGGGAAGCGGGACCCCCTGATACAATCCATACAGGACTTCCTCGTCGTCGTTTTCCCCATCTTCCTCCGCCTCCGGGCCCGGACGGCTTCGAACGACGACCGCGACATTCTTCATCGCGGCCTGAAATTCGGCCGGGATACGATCCAACGCTTCCTGAACCAATTTTTCGAAAGATTTTCTATCCATGCGCAGAGCGATCCAGGCCCGGAATACCGGCCGGCCGCGGATGTTATCTCGTGCGCAGGACGCGCGCGCCGCGTTTGTCGATCCGGGAAACCGTGATCGTGGAAGAGATCCCGTGCTGCTGGAAGATTTTCTGCATGGCCAAGCCGATTTTCCGGGCGAGGCTTTTCCGGTCCGTCACGGCAAAGACGGACGCGCCCGCGCCGCTGATCGATGATCCCAAGGCGCCCGCCTTCAGGGCCGCGGCCTTCACGTCCTGGAATCCCGGGATGAGATGGGCCCGGGCCGGCTCGACGATGCCGTCCTGGATCGCCAGGCCGAACCGTCGCGCGTCTTTTTGGGCGACGGCCGCCACCATCGTCGCCGTGAAGGCCATGTTCGACACGACCAGGTTCAACGGAACCTTGTCCGGAAGCACGGCGCGCGAAATCTTGGTCAGCACGCTGTGATACGGCGTCACGACCACCACGACCAAATCGGGAATCGTTCCGACCGAGATGGCCTGACGCTGGGCCGCATGACTGACGACGATTCCGCCCAACAGCGAGGCCGAAACGTTGTCGATAAAGTAGCCGCCGCTGATGGCATGCTCGGCCACCGCGCACGGGGCGATCAACTCGTCGCGGTCCAGCCGGTTTCCAAACAGGGCGTTGACCGCCACGGCCGCGGCCACGGCGCTGGCCGCGCTGCTGCCCAAACCCGTTCCGGGAATGTTTTTCTGGATCGTGAGATCCACCCCGTGCTTCGCCTTGACCAGCTTGAGCACTTCGATCGCCGCGATGCCGGCGGTGTTCCGATCGGCTTCCAGAGGAATCGTGCGGTCCCCTCCCTTGATCTCGCGGATCACCACCTCCCGGCCCCGGCTTTTTTCCGCCGTCACGATGTCGCCCAAACCGGTAATGGCCATCCCCAAAACATCGAATCCCGGACCGATGTTCCCGATCGAAGCCGGGGCGAAGGCTTTTGCGATTTTCATTTTGTCTCCCTGCCCTTCCTCACCGTTACTGACCCGCCACCGTCATTTTAGAAATTTTTATTGTGGGCGCCGCGATCGTTCCCCGAAACTCCAGGTCGTCCCCGATCATTTCGATGTCCATTAAAATGTCTTTCAGGTTTCCCGCGATCGTGATCTCTTCGACCGGATAGGTCAATTCGCCGTTTTCAATCCAAAGTCCCACAGCCCCGCGCGAGTAATCGCCGGTGACGTGGTTGACTCCGAATCCGATCATCTCCACGACGTACAGGCCCCGCTTCACGGAACGGATGATCTCCTCCGGGGAATGCGTACCCGGCACGAGGTAGAAATTCGTGTGCGAAACCGATGGAACGTCCCCGACGCTCCGGGCCGCGTTCCCGGTGGACTGCAACCCCAGCTTCCGGGCGGAGTAACTGTCCAGCAAATAGGTTTCCAGGACCCCCTTCTTGATGACGGTCGTCCTTCGCGTCGGCAAGCCCTCTCCGTCAAACGGCCGCGACCCCAGCGCAGACGGAATGAGCCCGTTGTCCAGGACCGTCACGGATGACGCGGCGACCGGCTGGCCCAGTTTTCCGGCCAAGAACGAGGCCCCTTTATAGACCGCATAACCCGACACGCATGCGCTGAGGCTGCCGATCAGTTCAGCCGCCGCTTCGGGATCGAAAATCACCGGGACTTCGCCGGTTGCGATCTTGCGCGCCCCCAGTCTCCGAAGCGCCCGCCGGGCGGCCGTGCGGCCGACCGATTCGGGAGAGGCCAGCTCCTTGATCTTCCGCTTGGCCGAGTACCAGTAATCCCGCTGCATCGAGCCGTCGGACGATGCCACCGGTGAAACCGAGAATGAGACATAGCTGACCGGATAACTTCCGACCACGTCATGGGTGTTGGCATACACCACATGTCGACCGACGTGGGAAAGACCCGCCCCTTCGGAATTGGTGATCCGGGCGTCGTATCCCAACGCGGCCGATTCGGCCTGAACGGCTAGATCGATCTTGTCTTCCATCTTCCATTCGTGAAGGGTCTCGTCGTAAAGATCGAGGTTCGGCAACGCGAGCGCCGCGGGTTCGGGGAGACCGGCATGGGGATCTTCGGCCGTGGATCGGGCCAGATAACACGCATCGTCCACCAGCCGGTCCAAGGACTCGGTCGAGAAATCGGAAGTCGAACAGACCGCGCTCCGGTTTCCGTAAAACAGCCTCAGTCCCAGCCGCTTTTCATGGGCGTTGCTCAGCTTGTCGACCGACTTGAGCCGCACCTGAACGTCGAAGCTGTCGCCCTCCACGATCAGGACATCGCCCGCCGTAGCTCCCTTGGACAGAGCCTTCTTTAACAATCCGCCGGCCAACGCTTCATAGGCCATCATTTTGCCACGTCCCGTTCATCCTCGTGTTCCGCCCACGGTCATCCCGTTGATCCTCACGGTCGGCAGGCCAACGCCCACCGGCACGGATTGACCGTCCTTGCCGCAGGTGCCGACCCCCGCATCCAGTTGGAGGTCGTTGCCGACCATGGTGACGCGCTTTAAAACATCCGGCCCGTTTCCGATCAGGGTCGCCCCCTTCACAGGCGTCGTCACTATTCCGTCCTCAATCCGGTAGGCTTCGCTGGCCGAGAAAACGAACTTGCCGCTGGTGATGTCCACCTGACCCCCGCCGAAGGAGACGGCGTAAAGGCCGTTCTTGACCGAACGAATGATCTCTTCCGGACGGGATTCCCCGGCCAGCATGAAGGTGTTCGTCATGCGCGGCATTGGAATATGCATGAAACTTTCCCGGCGGCCGTTCCCGGTCGGCGTCATCCCCATCAGCTTCGCATTCAAGCGGTCTTGGAGATAGCCCCTCAATATGCCCCTTTCGATGAGTACCGTCCGGTGGGTCGGCGTCCCCTCATCGTCAATGTTCAGGGACCCCCGGCGGCCTGGAATCGTTCCGTCATCGACAATCGTGCAGAGTTCGGACGCCACCGGTTTTCCGATCAAACCGGTAAACGCCGACGTCCCTTTTCGGTTAAAATCCCCCTCCAAGCCATGTCCGATCGCTTCATGAAGAAGAATCCCGGGCCAGCCCGGTCCCAAAACCACGTCCATCATCCCGGCCGGAGCATCCACGGCTGAAAGATTCAGGATGGCCTGACGGGCCGCTTCTTTTGCGTACGCTTCAAAACGGCGGTCCTCCAAGAAAAAAGAATATTCGACGCGACCTCCCCCTCCGTAACTGCCGGCCTGCCGGTTTCCGTTCTCTTCGGCGATGCAGGTCACGTTAAGCCGGGAAAGCGGCTGAATATCCCCCACAATCCGCCCCTCGGACGTGACGACCAAAATCGCTTTGTGTTCGGCCGCAAAAGAGGCCATCACCTTTTTAATTCGCGGATCGTAACGGCGCGCCGAGAGATCGATCTGATGCAAGAGATCGATCTTCTCCTGAACCGAAATCTCCGAAGCGGGCGTCTTGATCGGATAGAGATCCGGCCGGGCGACATCGTTTCGGACCGGTACCGGTCTGCCTATCGACTGATCGGTCGTGATGTACCGCGCCGTTCGCGCCGCCAACTCCATGTTTTTAAAAGTGATCTCGTCCGAGTAGGCATAACCCGTCTTCTCCTCCGCAACGGCCCGGACTCCAACACCCTGGCCGATCGATTTTGCGGCCTTTTTTACCATGCCTTCTTCAAGGCTGACCGATTCGTTTGTTCGGTATTCAAAATAAAGATCGGCGTAATCGATCTGTTTCCCAAGCGCTTTTCCGATGGTTTGTTCAAGCTGGACTGTATTCAGATTGAATTTCTTGAGGAAAAACTCTTCGGCCTTCGTCAGCTCTTTGGCCACGAATAAATCCTTTCTATCAATTGGAGGGATGTTTAATTGGTATTATACGGAGAATCTGAACCGGAATCAATAAAAAAACAAACTAGAATACCGTATAAAAATGAGGACAATTAAACATAACCTGTTGCTTTATATTTATTATTTAAAATTTTACCCGTGTACACATTTTGATCGTTATTGATTACCGGCGCGGAAATTCCTTGACCAATTTTTCTACTTCTTCAATTAATTCAGGTATTTCAGCCATATTATTTCGTATTGCTCCCAGTATCTTTTCCAAACGGGCCTTACGGGTCATCTCTTTGTCTTCCATTACCTTCTCATCGAGCTTCCGATAGGCCTCGGATAGATGGGGTTCCAGTTCGGGACGGAGGGACAGAATGCCCTCATATATCTGATGGATGGCGGGATCGATCTTCGAAACCACGGTAAAGGTCTCGTCCTCCATCATCAGAACGGCACCGGCACCTTCTTTGAGCGGAGAGACTTTTTTGATTTTCTTGCCCAAGGCCTCGGGCCAGCTTAAGAAAAGACCGGGAAACGTTTTAATGAACGCCGTCTTCCGGTCGTTGGCAGCCCATTTCTCTTCAATGGAAGTCATGGTTTTCTCCAATGCGTAAACCGCAGGGGTGATTCATGGACTGCCCTTACCTCTTTCTTTTTCGTGCATTAAAAGCCGCTCGACCACCTCGCCCTTGACGATATGGCCATCCATGATCTCGTCGGCGTCCCCGATCGTCCGGACCGTATACCAGACACCTTCCGGATAGATCACAACGGAAGGACCGTTTGCGCAGTGGTCAAGACAACCGGCCTTGTTGGCGCGAACAATTCCCTTCAACCCTCGTCTCTTGACCTCGGAAGAAAAATGCTCCTGAATTTGTTTCGAATTTTTCGCCGAACAACTTCCCCGCGGATCGTCCGGTGTCCGTTCATTGATGCAGACGAAGATATGTTTTTTGAAACCCGGCATGCCTTCTCCTTCGGGCGTAAGGAATCACGCCCCTTCATCTTCCAACAAATCCGTCAGGTGCCGCGCAACCGAACGGGCCAGCGCATCCAGATGGTATCCCCCCTCCAGACAGGACAGAACCCTTCCTTGACAAAAGGACCGGGCCCAACCCTGAACCATCCGGGTCATTTCCCCGAATCCGTCCTCGGTCACACTCATGTTGGCCAGCGGATCCGCCCGATGGGCATCAAAACCGGCCGAGATCAGAATGAAGTCCGGCCGAAACGCCTCGACGGCGGGGCGGAGCGATTTTTCAAAGACCGAAATGTATTCCTCGTCCCCTTGGCCCGGCGATAACGGGCAGTTCAGCGTATAGCCTTCACCCGCGCGGCGGCCGTGTTCGTCCGCCCCCCCCGTTCCGGGATAAAGGGGAAACTGGTGAACGCTGAAGTAGAAGACGGTCGGGTCCTCTTCAAAGATATGCTGCGTCCCGTTTCCATGGTGGACGTCCCAGTCGATGATCATCACGCGGGAAACGCGATGCCGTTCCTGCAGGTAACGCGCCGCGACCGCAACGTTATTATAAAGACAGAACCCCATCGCTCGATTGGACTCGGCGTGATGTCCCGGGGGACGCACGGCGCAAAACGCGTTTTTAAACCGGCCGGACATGATCCCGTCCGCCGCCGTCAGCGTTCCTTCCACGGCCAGCAGCGCCGCGCGATACGACTCGGGAGACATCACCGTATCCGCGTCGATGCGGGCGAGTCCGGCGTCGGGCCGGAGGCGCTCGAGGCGGTTCAGATAATCGGGCCGGTGAACACGGGAAATCCAGTCCGCCAGGTCCGGCCTCGGCGGACCGGGACGAACGGCCGACAAGCGTTTCGTCAATCCCGTCTCATCCAATCGGTCGATAATGGCCTTCAAACGAACCGCCGATTCGGGATGATGGGGGCCGGTATCATGCAGAAGATAGTCGGGATGAAAGATCAGTCCGGTGGAATCCATAGCCGTATCCTAACACAGGATGACGGGCTGGGCAAGTTAAGGAGAAACGGCCGGCCGCGCTTGCTATCCGGCGCGGCCTTCAAACATGGCGGGATTTTTTTGAGCGGACTGGATCAACAGCCCTTCTCCGGTCCATCGTTTTTCAATTCCCACGGCGACTCGTGCAGCCATCGGGTCAGCTCATCGAGCGGATAAGCACCACGGCGTCGGACTCCTTATAACGATACCTCCGGGTCTCCCCTTTAAATCGGCGGGCGGGCACACATAACCCGGTCTCGTCCTTCCGCCTTGGCCCGATAGAGGGCCAGATCCGCGGCCCGCAAGAGATCCTCCGCGTTTGAGCCGTGATCCGGAAAAACGGCGACCCCCAAAGACAACGTGATGCCCTCTAATAACCGGTCGCGGTATTGCGGCTTCAACTGTCTGACCTCCTTGCAAACCGATTGGGCTCTCCGCAGCGTATCCTCCATGGAGGCCCCCGGCAAGATCAAGGTGAATTCCTCTCCACCGTAACGGCACGCGATGTCTCCCCTGCGGATTTTTTCATTGAAGAATCGGCCCAGCGCGCTTAAAACCACATCGCCCGCTTCATGTCCGTGAGTGTCGTTGTACCGCTTGAACCGGTCGATGTCGATCATGACCACTCCGATCGCTTGGCCGGCACGTTCGGCACGACAGACTTCCTTGACCATCATCTCTTCCAGAAAGCGCCGATTAAACAGTCCGGTCAGGGGATCGCGGATCGCCTGATTGCGCAATACATCTCGCAAAAGGATGTTCGAAAGCGCCAGCGCGATCTGCTCGGCCACGGTCGCCGCCAGCCGCTGCTGCGCTTTTTCCGGATGTTCCTTGCCGTCATTGCTTCCGCCGGGATCATCGGACTTCGACAGGGTTAAATGTAAAATACCCAGCACATCGTTTTGGGCCTGTATCGGGATGCAGAGGTAGCCCGTTGATAAGGGCTGTTTGACATGCGGACAAATAAGGCCGGAATCGGAATCGTCCACCCGATGGATCTGCCCTTTCCGCAAGGCCCAGCAATCTTGAGGAGGAAAAAGGCGCTCCTCTGGGGGAGAGGATCCCCAGGCGACCGTTCTCTCGACCAGATTCCGGGAGGCCATCAGCATGTAGAGCGCGCCCGACTCGATTGGAAACAAATGTCGGATAGAGCGGAGGATAACGT